>JAKMFD010000045.1 GCA_022425625.1 Crocinitomicaceae bacterium
CCGTAATCTTTTCTGTTTTTTTTCAAATGCTCTGTTAAATGGCTAATTCTAAAAGTGAATAAAGCAATTTGACCTTCAGTAGAACCCGTGTTTTTCTCAGATCCCCCGTGCTTTTTGAAAATGTCTGATTTAACTTTTTTATCTAAATACATGCTAATATTATTGTAAATGATTATTATGTAGTTCACTATGAACGAGCGCAAATTTAGGGATTGTTTTTTAATAAACAATATAATAACTCGTATTAAACTACTTATTGTGATTTTACAGAACCTCATTAGTTGTATAAAAACAAAAAAAGAGGGCAAATGCCCTCTTTTCACAAGAATATAAAAATAATTTACATTGACTTAAATGGTAGGTATGGGCTTCTTAACCACCCTGCAAAAGACGTTAACAAACCATACAGAAAATGAAAGACTGCTAAGGAAACAAACATACGTGCTAAAATAAGAACTGCACTAACGAGTTCCCATCCTACAGCCACTAATCCTTCCCACGACCATGCCTTTCCTGCTGAAACCGAAACATCCCAATTCATCCAGTCTCCAATCACTTCAGCTACAAAATCAAGACCAAACATTCCGCATAACGCGCTCAGACCCTCCATTGGCAAATTAGCAAATTGATTGACACTATCCATTGCTACATAACCAAAACCACCTAAAATCGTGATATCTGTTAACCAAGATAACAGCATACAAATTGCTGAAAATATTGCTCCAATAGCCATTACCTTTCCAATAAGTTTTATGTTTTCAACGATCAAATCTTTAAACACAAAATTGATAATGTTACTTGATGATGCTGATAAATTATCGCCAGCAGTGCGCACAACTTGTGCAACAGGAAACACCGCATAAAGCGCAATCAAAAGTCCGAGTATTGCACCAATCATATCTGTACCTTCACCCAAACTAACATCCGCATCCCAAAGAGGGCTTATCAAACCATAAACCGCACCAAGAACAAGAACTAGCGCACCAAATTTGTATATAATTCCTGTCCATTTTGCAATGTTATTTTCAGAATCGTCCACCATTGAATTAAACGAATTCCCAGGCAACATTTCTCCTACCGTCTTGGGCAGGTCCAATAATTGATTAACATAATTTTCCATAATAATAAATTTTAGATTTATCTTAAAATAAATATAATTAACTGTCATGCAGATACTTATGGATTTAAGTTATCAACAATACAAATGTGTATACCATGTGTAACACCTGTAAACATTAGTGCTCACAAATAAAATCTAAAAAACTAATTAATACTACTTGCGCGGTATTATTGATGTTATTGTGTTAACTTTGCAACGCTTTTAGGTGTAAATTTTATTTACTTAAAAAGGAATCCGGTGTAAATCCGGAGCTGTATCTGCAGCTGTAAGTGTCTTAAAAACGACTAAAAAAACCACTGAATTTCGGGAAGGTTAGTCGAAATTGATATGAGCCAGAATACTTGCCTTGGAGCGTTAGAGAAGACTTCAGATTAAAGTCGGACTCGAGCTGGTCAATAACGACCAACGAATCCCTCTTTTTTCATCTTCAAGTTTATTTATTTTTTAAAACAGTAAGAATGAAAAAGTTAATGTTAATTGTAGGATTATTCCTAAGCTTGGGATTGGATGCCCAAGACTATGTCAATCAAGTACTAATTTTAAACGAAGGTTATTTTGACTATGTCACAGGTACTATTGTTGAACCAGTAAAAATTGGAACATATGACCCTATTAACGCAACCTACGAAGAAGTAGCCATTTTGGAAGACATGCGTTTTGCATCTGATCTTATTATCAACGGAGAATTTTATTACGTTGCCGCAGACACGAAAATATTCAAGCTTAACCTCAACACACATGAGATTGTTGCGAGTTCAACTTGTGAAGGAGTAAGAAACTTGGCTGTATACAACGATAGACTATTTGCCACGAGAGGAGAATATTTAGCAACATTTGACTCCTATGTGCATGTTTTTAACAAAAATGATCTGTCATTAGAGGCAGCAATTGATACCGTAGCGGGACCAAAATGGGCAACGCAAAATTTAATTGTTGAAGGCAACAAAGTTTATGTTGCTGTCAATAACGCTTTTGAATATCAAAATGAAAAAGGAATAGTCGGTGTTATTGATGGTGAAACCTTGATTTACGAGGATGAAATTGACCTAGGGCCCAACGGTAAAAACCCCGATAATTTACTTATGAATAATGGAGAAATTTACACTGTTAACAACAAGGATTGGTCAGGAACATCAGTAAGTAAAGTTTCATTGGACTTTTCATCCATAGAAACAGTAAATATAGAAAGTGTATCTACAGGTTGTGGAACATCTTCCATGAGAGGCGACAAAATTGTTTATCAAATTTCTATGGAATCTGATTTGAACGAGTTTGATTGTGCCCTAATGAATACTACAGGTCCTGTTAATGGCAATTTTGTCAATTTTCATGCTTTAAATGAAAATCCATTAAATGACGATTTGTATGCAAGTGAAACAGATTTTTTCTCCTACGGGAAAATTCATATTTACAATACCGCAAATGAAGAAATTGGGTTTTTCAATGCAGGAATAACTCCCGGTAAAATTGTTTTTGATGTGCGTTCAACAATTGGCTTGTCAGAATTAACCTCAACTGAGGCAAGAGCTATACCGAATCCTTCTAAAGATTTTATTCAATTTGTTGGGTTTTCGGATCGTGAAATAACAATTACAAATACTCTCGGTAAAGAAGTAGAGAAAATCAATTCATCTTCGGCCTCTTTTAAACACCTTCCTAGCGGTATTTATTATGCCAGTCAAGAAAGTAAAATAATAAAGTTCATTATAGAATAGAAAATCATCTCATATTAGTATTAAATCCCAAAATTAGTTTTGGGATTTTTTATGCCCATACTTTTGTACCTTCTGAACAATTAGTGCAGATATCGACTGATTGTCGATTCTTTATTACAGCGGCCCTAAATTGCTCATAAGCCGGTGCTTTCCAAATCTGTTTAAAGGTTTTATTTTGAATACTACCGAGAACATGCGTAGCATCCTTATCGAAGCAGCAAGGAACGATACTACCATCCCATGTGCTCACAGAACCCGACCACATTCTCCAGCAATGATTGCCGGGATTTCCTTTAAGCTGATAGGTGCCATCTCGTTGCATACGGTACCTAGAATACTGCTCATTTTTAGGCATTAATGGATTTCCATTTTTGTAGTCGTAAAGCTGTGCAGTTTTAATCCTGACCTCATCAATGTTGTGACTAGATGCCAATTTAAAAACTTCTGGGATTTCATGTTCATTATGACTAACTGCAAGAAATTGAAAGATTAAGTGAGGTCTATTAGAGGCTCTTTTTCGTTTGGCTTCCTTTAAATGCATACTTGCCGCAATTACCTTTTCTAATGAACCATTAACTCTATATTTTTCATAGGTCTCCTGTGTAAGTCCATCAACTGAAATAATTAGCCTATCCAATCCGGAATCCACTATTTGTAATGCCTTCTCTGCTCCAATAAAATGACCGTTTGTAGAAGTAGCTGTGTAAATATTCGCGCGCTTTGCCTCTTTTATGAGTTCTAAAAAATTTGGGTGTAAAAAAGGTTCTCCTTGAAAATAATAATTAATATAAAACACAGAAGATTTGATCTGTCCTAGTAATTTTTTATGTAAACCTAAATCAAGCCTTCCCGTTGGACGCGTAAATTGTTTTAAACCACTAGGGCATTCAGGACAGCCCAAGTTACAAGCCGTGGTAGGCTCGATACTCAAGGATGCAGGATATCCAAAATGAAATGACTTTTTTAGTATTCTAGTCAAATAGAAGCTCAATCTCAAAATGATTAAATTGAAAATTCTTTGTAATGTTAAATGGCTTAAAATGCGCAAGGAGTCCTTAAACTTTGACATAAAACGAAATTACAAAATCTCAAGATTCGGCAGACAAAGAATATCGAATGAATCAATAAATATAAAGAAGGAAAAGAGATATATTTGTACAAAGCCAAATTGAATGCAAATTATACTCAACCATATTCAAACTCAACAAAAGATAACGCGTCTCGGTCATGAGTTAATCGAAAACTGCTTTGAAGAAACGGAACTTTTCATCGGAGGAATTAGTGGAAATGGCTATAAGTTAGCAAAGATGATCACCGATATTATTGAAAAGAATGCATCGCTAAAAATAACGAGCTTCGAAATAAAAATAAATAAAAGTGAACCTTGGGCGGAACCCATATCCCTGAGTATTGAAGAATCTAGACTAAAAAAGGGTTATATCATACTTGTAGATGATGTCATAAATTCAGGAAAAACACTTCAATACGCGCTTGTCAAATTCCTAGAGCAACCCACAAAAGCAATACAGACCGTAGTATTGGTTGACAGAAAGCATCGAAGATATCCAATCAAAGCAAATTTTGTAGGTATTTCACTTTCTACAACACTACAAGACAGAATTGAAGTTGATTTGAGCGAAGGAGATACAAAAGCCTTTCTGATATGAAAAAACCTACTGAGGCTGCCTCAAATCACGACAATCTCGAAGAAATGAGCACAAGCGAACTTCTAATAAATATAAATAAAGAAGACAAAAGCGTTGCGCTAGCTGTTGAAAAAGAGGTTTCATCAATACAAAGATTTATTGATAAGGCCTTGCCGAGAATGAAGTCTGGTGGTCGTCTCTTTTACATAGGAGCAGGAACAAGTGGAAGACTCGGTGTGGTCGATGCAAGCGAATGTCCTCCAACTTTCGGAGTTGCACATGGTTTAGTAATTGGACTCATAGCTGGTGGTGACAAGGCCATAAGAAAAGCCGTAGAATTTGCAGAAGATGACATGCTCCAAGGTTGGACTGACCTCATAAAACATGAGGTATCAAAAAATGATATTCTTGTGGGTATTGCGGCCTCAGGAGGGACTCCATATGTAATTGGCGCCATAGAGCGAGCAAATGAGTTCGGAATGCTTACGGCAGGTATTTCTTGTAATCCAGGATCAAAATTAGCTCAGAAAGCGCAGTACCCGATCACCCCTGTGGTGGGTCCTGAATTTGTGACAGGATCAACAAGAATGAAATCAGGAACAGCTCAAAAACTTGTACTAAATATGATCTCAACCTCTCTCATGATTCAATTGGGTCATGTGAAGGGGAATAAGATGGTCGACATGCAACTGAGTAATAAGAAACTAGTGGAGCGCGGAACAAGAATGGTATGTGAACAATTAAACATTAATGAAGAGGATGGAAAGGCACTACTTCTAAAATACGGTTCAGTTAGAACTGCTATTGAAAGTTTTAATAAAAAATAAAAAAAGAAGAGAATGAATCATTTGATGATTCTGCCAAAACCAACTAGTCTCCCTCGCCAATAATCCGAATTCTCGATATCTACGACTGAAATCCCTTTTGAAGAACCTGAATGGATCATGCGTTTTTGTTCGTTTGGCTGATTAACCAATATGCCTACATGAGTAATTTCCTTTCCTTCCGAAAAAAACACAAGGTCACCCATGAAAGCTCTTTTACCTCTTATAGTCTTTGCAACTTTATATTGATCCGATGCAACACGCGGCAATGAAACCCCTTGTTGTTTGAAAATGTGACTTGTAAATCCACTACAGTCAAACCCCTCTTCATTATCACCTCCCCATTTATAAGGAATACCCATGAATTCATAGGCATAATGAACAAGATCGGTTCTTTCTGCATTACTCATGCCTTCGGCAACAAAACCTTCGGTATCCACCTCCTCTAGGATTGGGTTCTTAAACTTATATCCTTTATAAACATTTTCTATCCATTGCCTCAACTGAATCTTATTGTCCTCGTTAACAATGGTATTATTATCCTTCAACCAAATTTCAAAAATAACAGCCATTTCTCCAAGCTCTTGCGCATGACTTTCTTTAATCTCGGGCCAGGTAGAATGTTTAAAAACTAAGGACATGAGTCGACAGCTTTCATCTATTTTTGCAATGTTTCGCCGCATCCAATATGGATTCTGAAGAAGATGAAATGTACTCATCGCACTATAATACGAAGGCAAAATATAATCGACATACATTGGATCCTTTAACAATCTATTGGATTTGCGATTTACTATTTTGTAATGCTTTTGGCTGTAATATTGTTCCAATCGATCTATTTTCTTGTTTTGTGTGAAAACAAATTTTGCCGGAAATGTGAAAATCACAAACAATAAAAGGATGCGGCTAATTTTTGTACTGAACACCAT
>JAKMFD010000047.1 GCA_022425625.1 Crocinitomicaceae bacterium
AGGACTTCCTTGATTGAAAAGCCTCCGTTGTAAATATCGCCTTGGAACAATTTCTTAAAGTATTCCTTTTGTCTTCTTGCACTGGTTTTTGCCATGCCAACTTGCTTAATACGAAGTCTATATTTAGAGGTGTCATTGGAATAGTAAGCCATATTTAAGGCTTTTATAAAATCCACAATAGAAATGCTTTTTGAAAAAAGCTCGTCTTTTTTGAGTGTGTCTTGAATTGCGTCAATACGAGCCAGTTTACTAAGCGTGCTATTTATTTTACGCGAATTCATTTCTTTAAAATTGAATAGATCCTTATCATTATAATGAATCATCATTTCAAAGGGTATAGATCCGCCAAAATGTTTTTCAAGAAAACGCACGTCTTGGCTTATTGGGTCGTCTTTTGGAAGGTCACCCGTTAAATTCCCGGTAGCCTCCATTTTATAAAGACCAATAAAGCTAACAACAATTAACACTACTGTTGCGATGTAAATATATGGCCTTCTATTGGCGGTAGCGTATACAATGAAGTCAAGCATTCCTGTAGCAACCTTGCGGTCGAGGTGCTTGAGATGTCTTAATTTTGGTCGCTTTGAGAATGATGCAAATATGGGTAAAACACAGATTGAAATAATGAAGACCAACATGATGTTGATCGATGCTGCGATACCAAATTCCATAAGCTTAGTGGAGTTTGTGAAAGCGAAAGTCATGAAACCAATCGCAGTTGTGAAATTTGTAAGCAAGGTAGCGGTTCCTATTTTTTGAATGACTCTTGAAAGCGCTTTTACTTTATTCCCATGTTCTTTGACCTCTTGGTGGAATTTTGTCATGAGGAACACACAATTCGGAATCCCTATAACAATCATGAGAGGTGGGATTAAAGCCATCAGTATGGTTAAATCAAACCCCATTGCACCAATGCTTCCTAGGGCCCATATCACAGCAATAGCAACAACGGTCAAACAAATCCCTACGACTCTGAATGATCTAAAGAATAAATAAAGAAGTATTCCTGTGACCAACATAGAAGCAACAATGAATAAGAACATTTCATTCTGAATTCTTGTGGCAATTACAACTCTTAGATGCGGAAGCCCGGCGAAGTGTACTTGTCCAAATGCGCCTTCATAGCTTCGGGCAAGGTCCTCAATTTTTAATACAATTTTAGATTTTTTCTGGTCGGCAAGTGTTGATTCTGATATGCCTATCATCATAACAGAAACATCTCCACTGTCACTATATAGAAGCCCTCTGTAGAAAGGATTGTTTCGAACCTCGTCTTTTATAACTTCAATGCTTTTTTTCTTGAAAAGTGTGTCATCTTCTTCAAAAACTCTTTCAAAAACGAATTCTTTTTTTTCTTTATCGTTTTTTAAGGTGATTAATGTAGCTTCAGAGGTCACGGATTCAACCCCTTGGAATTTTAAGATGGAGTCCCCGAGCTGTTTCCATTTTTTAAAACGACTTTCTGTATATAATGAATCAGTTTGAATGGCTAGAACAAGAACGTTCCCATCTTCACCGAATAATTCTTTAAATTTATTGTAATTCGTTGTTGTTGGAGAATCTTTAGGAAGAACAATACCGTATTTGTTATCTAACTTCAGATTGGTTAGGGCAGAATATCCAAATAAAACAGTGACCAAGGTTATCGCACCTATTAAAAGGAAGCGATTACGAAGAATAAAATTTGCAATTCCTTGCCACATACTTATCAGTTCTGAAAGGAATGTAAAATTAAAGATTTACTTTGACATAGCACTACTTAAAGCAGGTGCTTAAAGCCATCTGAATAAGTCATCAAACATTCCTTTACCCCAGGGCGTGTTTCCGTAATCTTTTTCAATTTTTATTTTTAAGGCTTCAAGGGTGAAAACTTTGCCTTTTCCGAGGTCAGGAGTGAGATCCTCTTCTTTTGGTTTGTAAAACTCAATACTCTTGGCAAAATAAACAATTCCGCCATCCTCAGTTGCTAAACCCAAAATCACACCAGGAAGCCCACAATATCCTTCGGGTCCAATAGATGTGGTAAGTTCATTTGCATACCAAGCATAAATGCGTGTGCTGTCATTTTTTTCATATAAAGCCTTTCGACAATTGTATCCACTTATGTTTCTTGTACTATTTGTGATCTTCCATTTTCTGGATGGTAGTGAGTCTTTTATATTTACGTTTTGTCCAAATAGCGCAAGTATGGTGTACTGACTTTCTTCCTGCAGATATTGATAGTATGAGTTTTTAGTTGTGAGCCATCCCATACGACCCTCTTCAACCTCTTTTATGGGAGTAAAGGCAGAAGCTGTGTCGTTGAAAACCAGTTCGAATTTGTCAATTTTAATTTTATTCTCCTCCGTAACAAACCGCATCATTCTCGATTTGCCCTTGTATTTTTTTAAAAGATTCGTTTTTCTTTCAAATGTGATTTTTCCGTACTCGTGGTATTGACCATGAGTTGAAAAACAGAAAAATAGAATGAAGAAGGCACTAAGCCTTAAAACATTAATGCCAGCCTTTAAAATCATCTTCTTTCGTTTTATTGTTATTGAATTTATACGTTAATCTCACTAGAAAATATCTAGAGATGATCTGTGTGAAATTGTCCGTAATGACGTTACCATTTACTTGACGTAATAAATTAATATTTTGATTTAACAGGTCATTTCCATTTACTGCAAGAATTAGGTTTTGAGTTTTAAGAAAGCGTTTGCTCAATTCAGCATTTACAATCAGAATTTCATTATTGAAACCAGCAGCCCTTCCTGAATTTATTGTGAAATTCGCATCAGCTTTGATTAGAAAGCCACCTTTTATCCTCCATTCAACACGTGCGGTGTAGCGCTGCGTGCTGTATGGTTGATTTGCAAATGATGCTAATGAAGTTTGCGGGTTAATGTATGAATAGTTATTTCCAACACTAAATTCTAGAGAGTCAAGATTGAATTGAATGTCAAGTCCTCCTGATACTGATGTGTTTTCAGTGATGTTTTCTTGTCCTGAAATAAAGTTTGTATTCTTATTGTAGCTCGCATTAACATTTGGTTCAAACTCTATTTTTCTACTTAAAATTGGGAATCCTGCTCCCGCGAATAAATTTGCAAAAATATTACCATCAACATTCGTTGTTTGAGAAATTGTACGGCCATATTCATCATAACTTGTCATGGTGGCAAATGCATTATCTATGTATGTTGCATTTAAACCACTCCAAATATATCTTCCAGAAAGGGCTTGCCACGAATTAAAATTAATTCTTAATGAATGCATATAATTCGGTTCTAAATCCGGATTCCCAATTTGTATGGCATTTGGATTTGAGTTGTCTTGAACAGGCTGTAAATCGTTGATTGAAGGTTGCTGAGATTGTGTATTGTACCTAAAATTAAACCGTTTCGCTCTCGTTGGTTTGAATTGGTATCTAAATTGAGGAAGAAAGTTGTTAATGTTTTGAGTGATAATATTTTCTGTGACAAGATTTTTATTATCAATAGCAATGTTTCTAAATCCTATTCCCGCCTGAATCAAATGCTTGTATATTTCATAACTTAATACAGCGGTTCCTCTATGCTGCAATCTTAGATTGTCAAAATTATTGGATAGGGTATCTATCTCAAGATTACTCAAACGATCCGTTGTGTTAATTTTTTGATCGGAACGGTTGTTTTGGAATAAGTATTCAAATTGTAATCTGAATTTCTCAAAAATAGGTTCTGTATACGTTAATTTGCTAGACTGATTAAGATAGCCATTTTCATTTCTCTTATCTTGAACTATGGAATCAAATGATGATACAGGAAGATAAAAATTCGAAATATTTTTTAATTCACTATCTGTTTCATTGTCCTGAGCTCTAAGCACATATTCAGCTTTCAGCTCTCTTTTTGGTTTTTTAAATTTACGAACCAATCT
This sequence comes from Crocinitomicaceae bacterium, assembly GCA_022425625.1. Classification (GTDB taxonomy): domain Bacteria; phylum Bacteroidota; class Bacteroidia; order Flavobacteriales_D; family Crocinitomicaceae; genus UBA952. The sequence continues at coordinate 3,901 of JAKMFD010000047.1, forward strand.
AAATTCAGAGGTGCTGGAGACACCTTTTGAATCATTGGCATTAGTAATGGAAGTGTTTAATGAAGTGATATTTTCACTAGTTAAGAATTCATTGTTAGTCGTGCTGCTATTTTGAGCTTCATCAAAACGTAAATTTTGTCTAATGTCCAAAGTAGTTAAAGAATCTAAGTTGGTTTTGTAGGATAGATTAATTCTATGGGACTTGCTGGTATCATTCTGGTTTACTCTATCGACTGTACTATAACTCGAATCTTGAAGGTAGTAACTTGAGCGGCTATTTGACTCAGCATTAAGCTGCTCCTCGTAATAAGAATAGTTTAAATTAAGCTTTCCAGTTTTACCAATTTTATCAGAATAATAAATTCCTGTTTTTAAAGTCCTAGGAATTCCGCTAGTATTTTGAGCGGTTGACTGATCCCACCATTTTCCACTTCGTTCATTATCTAAACCAAATTTTGAGGCATCACCGAAACCTATATTGGATTTTGGGGTATTTGATGTTAAAGCAAATACTGATATTTTTCTTTTTTTGTTAAAGTTATTGTAGAGGAATTCCCCTTCATAAAATGCATTATCTTCAAATAAAGCAAAATCGGATGCACCAGTTACTTTACCAAAGTATCCCTTTTTTGCATCATCTTTGAGTCTTAGGTCAAGTACTTGCATTTTATCGTCATCACCAATTGACGCACCTTCGCGTTCTTTTTCATAAACCTCTACAGTTTCTATTCCTTTAGCGCCTAGATTTTTAGTTGCAATTGTTGGGTCAGAACCAAAAAACTCATCACCATCTACCAAAACTTGTTCAATATCCTGGCCTTGTGATGTTATGGCTCCATTCTCATCCACTTTTATTCCAGGAAGCTTTTTGAGAAGGTCTTCAACAACCGCATTTTCTGCTACTTTAAAAGAATCCGCAACATAAACTAAGGTGTCACCTCTGAAAAAAATCGGATTTTTATTTGCAAAAATGACAACCTCTTCCAAATCTTGAGATTTAGGATTTAGTTTTATGGAAGGAATATCTATCTCTGCGTTTTCGCTATGACCAAAAATGTAATAGGATTTCTCATCAAGTCCAGGATGTTCAATCATCAAGTTAAACGTATCAGGTGCAAAACCTGAAAGTTCAAATGAGCCATCGGTCCCAGTTCTAGTATGTTTTAATAAAATCGAGTCTTTTAAGCGCACCGCAATAACGGATACATTTTCTAGAACATTGTTACCTGTCGTATCAAATACCTTTCCTGTCACCTTCATGGATTGTGCGAAAAAAAGCGGCATAAAACTCATGAAGAGCAGCGTCAAGCTAATGTTTTTCATTCTTTAGATTTAAGTTAAAGGCATTTAAAGCCCTCGTTTTTAAAGTTAATAGCACTTGTTTTTTTATATTACACGTACCCATAGATATTAAGACGCATGAATCTTCATAAAGTTTAATCTTCTGAAAAAAAACATTCTATTTTTCTATTAATTCAGCGTTTAACAAGGTCTGAAATGAAAAGCCATCTGTCTGCGTAGTGTGCATAAATTCAATTTTTAATTGCGCACCTACATATTTTTCTTGGTTCTGAAGGATGTTTTCAATTAATCTATTTTTCTTGTCTACAGCAAGTGTCGATGTAAATGACCGGTCAAGTGCACCCACGACAATAAATAATTTTTCTTGTTCTTCAGCGAATGCTGTGCTGAGGAAATTCGTTTGAAACGGCCCTTCTTGTTTTAACAATTGTAATGGCACGCTGTCATCCAATATGGTAGACTTAATTTTTGAAAACCTCCTCGTTTCCAATGAATCTGGGTCTATTTCATTTCTAACCCCAGAGTAAATTACATTTCCTGTGTCTCCATAAAATGTGATGGTTTCGGAATAATAATTATTGTCCTCACTAAACGTAATATTTGATTTCAGCGTAATTAGTTTTAATCCATTACGGTAATAGAAAAGCTCTTCATCAATCGTATTTTCAAACTCTTTATGAAGCTTGATCATTTGAACATCTCCTGAGGGATCTACTTTGGCAGATGAACTGATAATGACACCCTCATTACTTGTAAATTCAAGACTCAACACATCTTCTAATTCATCAGATCGTTCGATAGAGTCTTTGTAATCTAAAAAGGGCTCTCCTTCCGGAAAGTCACTTCTAAATAGCGTTTCTTCAACTTTCGGAAGTTCGTCTTTACTAGAATTTTCACATGCTACCAGAAGTATTGTTAATAAAAGGATTGAAGACGTTTTCATGTGTAGTTTAACGATAGTTGACTTTAAAAGTTACTTTTAATTTGCCAGCCTAAAACACGATATAGCCATATCTTGAATTTGTACGAAAGCAAGTATACAGTCGGAAGAATCACTAGTGTTAAAAACGTGGCAAAGGTCAGTCCGTATATGATAGTCCATGCCATTGGAGCAAAAAACATATTATTGTCTCCGCCTAAGAATATATTTGGTTCATAGGAACTAAACAATCCAACAAAGTCAATATTGAATCCAATTGCTAGAGGAATCAGTCCTAATATCGTTGTAATAGCCGTAAGCAATACTGGTCGCAATCTCGTTTTGCCACCTTGAATAGTGCATTCCAGAAGGTCTTCGTTACTTAACAACTCGTTTTTTCCTAGTTCTTTTTCAATTCGTTTTCTTTTTCTCAATGAATTGGTATAATCAATTAATACGATCGCATTGTTTACCACAACTCCAGCCAGAGAGATGATTCCGATCATGGTCATTATGACTACGAAATTTTGACCTGAAATTACGAGTCCAAGAAATACACCAATTAGCGATAAAAGCACAGTAAGTAGTATAACAGTTGGGGCAGAGTAGGAATTGAACTGCGAAACAATGATTAATAGTACTAAAAACAAAGCCACCATAAGTGCCTTACTTAGGAAAGCCATTTCTTTTGCTTGCTCATCTTGCTGACCGGCAAATCTATATTTTATGCCTGTTGAGAGCTGGTCCTCTTTTTCAAAAGTCTCCATTTCTTTTTTCATCACTTTAACGACCTCATTTGCATTAAAGCCCTCTGTAACATTAGAGGTGATGGTTACTAATGGGATTTGGTCTTTTCGAATTACAGCAGAATAACTTGTGCTTTCCTCAGGGTCTTCAATAACTGACCTTACGGGAATATTCATAAGCTTCCCTTGGTTGTTTCTGAATACCAATCTTTGATCCAATATAGAATTCAAATTGTTTCGGCTTTCACTATCGAATTTAACAACAATGTCATGTGATTCCTCGTCAATGGTGTACGTTGAAATATCCTGACCTAAGAGAGATTTCCTAATTGCCATTCCCACTTGATAGGTCGATGCATTTAGTTTTCGAATTTGATCTCTATCTACTGTGATAGGAATTTCCGGTCTATTCGCATCTACGTTAAGTTTTAATTTTTCTACACCAGCGACACCTTTTCTATCCAAATAATTCTTTATTTTTTCAGCTGCTGCAATGAGAGCCTTATACTCACCTCGCCCTGTAACTTCTATATTTATAGGCGCGCCCTGTGGGGGACCAGATTCATTTTTTGAAGCTGTAATTTCAATATCTGCATTGTATTTTCCACGTAAACCTGCTTGAATTTTCTTTAAAACATCAGAGGTTTTTGTTCGCTGTCTAAATTGGAATTCACAAAAATTCACAGTAATTCTTGCCTTGTGCGGGGTATTGCCCATAGTAACTCCTTGTGCAGGGTCACTTGTGCCTTCTCCCACTTGAGATATAATCGATTTGATTAATCGTTCATCTTGTGGTATTCCAGTCGTATCATCGGCATCCATATATTCATTTAGGATCTTGTTCAAGTCAGCTTCAACTTTAAGTGTTGTTTCATTTGTGACTCCGATATCTGTGCCTATAGGATGCGAGATAAATATGTTGACATATTGAGGCTCGTTATTTGGGAAGAATTCCACTTTTGGCGGAAATATAGCGAACAAACCTAATGAAAAAATTAAAAGTAAAATAGTCCCACCTAAAAAGACCAAAGGACGCTTGCCTTTGATTGCAAATCGAAGAAATTTTTCGTAGACTCTTTCTAGTCTTGGTAAGAATTTGTTTTGAAATGTTTTTGTTCCAGGTAAGAAAATGAATAAGTTCACTAGAGACAAAAGGCCTATAAATGCTACGAAATTCCCTAATGATACCCAACCAAAGACAATAAAAAAGATTCCAAGAGAGGTAAAGAATAAAGAGCTTATTACAATCTTTTTCTTGTTGGGTTGACTCTGCGTAACTTTCATGTATGTTACTGCTAAAACCGGATTGATAACCAGAGCAACAAATAGGGAAGAGGCGAGAACAATCATCAAAGTCATCGGTAAAAATTTCATAAATTCCCCAATAATACCAGGCCATAAAGCCAAAGGAACAAATGCTGCCACAGTGGTTGCTGTTGAAGAAATAATTGGCCATGCCACCTCGCCAACACCTTGAACAACACTCGTATACGATGAATTCCCTTCATCCATGTAGCGGTAGATGTTTTCAACAATAACAATTCCGTTATCCACCAACATCCCCAAGGCAAGCACTAAGGAGAATAAAACCATGACGTTTAAGGTAATACCCATTGAATTGAGAATCAGAAAAGACATGAGCATGGAAAGTGGAATGGCAACACCAACAAACAAAGCGTTTCTCAGCCCCAAGAAAAACAGTAATACACCGACCACAAGAATAATTCCTAGAATAATAGAATTTTCGAGGTTGGAAACCATATCTCTTGTCACATTTGATTGATCATTTGTTAGAGACACTTCGACACTTTTTGGAATCGAACCGTTTGACTGGGATTCAGAAATGATATTATTTATCTTGTCTGAAGCGACCAATAAGTTTTCTCCCCCTTGTTTCTTAACATCTAGCATAACCACAGCAACGCCGAATTCTCTCGCGAACGATGTTGTATCGGCATTTCCAAAATACACTTCGGCAACATCTTCGAGGTAGACCGGTAAAAATTCATCCTGTTTTATAACCGTTCTTTTGAGTTCTTCGGCACTCTTATATTCTCCCTCTATTCGAACGGTTTTTCTAATTCCATCCATTAGAATTTCACCACCAGGAATTGTTTGGTTTTCTGCACTTACTGCATTTTGAATATCGTCGAGTGTAACTTTGACGGATTGCGCTTTTATAGGATCTACTTCAATCCTCATTTCCTGAAGAGGTAAGCCTCGGATATCTACTTCGCTGATTTCTGGAAGTTCTTCTAACTGTTTTTCCAACTCTTCTGATACCTCTTTTAACACAGTTGCGTTTTCTGAACGTAAATTAATGTTCAGAATGGGCATTTTAGAAGGGTCTAATTCAAAAATATTCGGTTCAGCAGGAAGCTGAGGGAAGTCACTCTTAGTTCTCGCTTGATCAACCGCATCTTTTACTTTTTGTAAGGCCTCATCAACGGGCATTTTAAAGTCAAACTTTACACGAATGGTTGTATATCCGTGGACTGAGTTTGAATTAATTTCATCAACCAGTTTAATACCACCTATTTCTTTCTCAATTGACTGTGATATTTTCTCAGACATGTATTGTGGAGAGGAACCTGGCTTGGCGATTCCTATGTAAATCTCTGGAATTTTTAATTCTGGGAAATTTTCTTTGGGCATAGATTGATAAGCAAGCATACCCCCAATAACAATAACAATTGCAATTAAAAACACTGTTTTTGTGTTTTTAACCGATAATGTTGTTAAGCCGAATCCTTTAAAATTACTCATGTTTTATATGTTACTTGATTCTAACTAAATCCTTTTTGGTAATACCTCTTGCACCACCTTCAATAATTAAAGTGCCCTCTTTAATCAAATCATTTTGTTCAATAAGTGCTTGACCATCATAAGCTTTTAATTTATTAATGAAGACCTGCTGAACACTGAAGCTTTCTTTTTTCGCCGGTTCAAGTACCCAAATGTAGTCTTCACTTTTAGCATTTTTCAATATACTTTTAGACGGTATTACGAGTCCCGACTCAATTTCGAAGTCAATTATTTCAAGCTCTGTAAGCATGTTAGGCATTAAACCGATTTTGTTATTTATTTCAGCACGTATTGTAAAGGTTCTATTGGTTGGCTCAATATAGCTCCCTACACTAGAAACTTTTGTAGTAATCGGTTCAAGTTGATAATTTGGAAAATTAACGGTTAGTTTTGTTCCTTTTTTTATGCTTTTAAAGTGTTTTTCAGAGACTGATGCTACTACCTCAGTGTTTGACATATTCACAAGCCTCATCAAAGGCATTTGAGGACCAGAAAGCTGACCTGCCTTTGCATAAACTTGATCGATTTTACCACTAAAGGGAGCACGGACAATCATTTTCGAAAGCTGAACTTCCATTGTATTTAATTTTGCTTCGAGTGAATTAACTTGATTTTCTGCGCTTTTTTTATCGAATTCTGAACCGAGATTTTGTTCAAATAATTTTTCTTGTTGACCGAGCATATATTGGGCAAATTCCAACTGTGATTTTAGCTCTCTAATATTGGCATTTAGAATAGCAGCATCCATGGTAAGTAAAACAGCTCCTGCTTTGACTTGAGTGCCCGCCGAAACTGCAACGTTTTCAATCATTCCTGACATCTCTGAGTTTATAAGAATATCTTGGGTAGTCTCTATATTACCCTGAATTGAAATTTTATGGTTAAAACTTGTGTTTTGTACCTTAGCTGACCGAACTAAAGGCAATAGGACAGATGTCTTTTTATTTTCTTCTTTTTGTGAATCTTTTGTTTCTGTATCAGCACAACTTAATAATGTAAAAAGGAGTGTTCCGAAAATGATTGTTTTTTTCATCAGGATTTATTTTAATTTATTGTAAAGTTTGTCGAGTTCAAGCTTGCTTCTGTATACCTCAATAAGGCTTGCGGTATATTCAGCTTGAGCAATCATCGTTTGATTTAGTTTTTGAGTAACCAGCAAGTTGTTCCCATTTCCAAGCTTCTCTTTATTGATGGCATTTCTATATATTTTTTCCGCCAATAGGTGATTTTCTTTTTGAAGTTCTTTCTTTTTTAAAGCTGAAGCAATCGTATTTTTAAGCTGCACTTCTTGAAGCTTTAGACCTTGCTTAGTCATTTCAAAGTTGTATTCATCCTGCAGCAGTTGAATTTCAGATTGTTTTACTACTGCACGCCCCTTTCCACTTGAGAATACAGGAATATTCATCTGTAAACCCCAATTAGTTTGTGAATACCATGGTTTGTCTTGGAAGAAGTCAAATTTAGTTCGATAGGCATTATAACCTTGTTGAAAGTACGCCGATAGGGATGGTAGAAATCCGGCTTTATTATTTTTAACATTGCATTGTGACAGCTGAATTTGGGTCTGAAGCAACGGGAGTAATGAATTGTCATCTATTGAGCCCAAATTGATTTGAGAAGCATTTTCATCAAGTTCAATTAACCCATTGCTCAATACGCATATTGAATCTTGTGGGAAACCCATCGCATACTTAAGCAAGGCAATCGTATTGCTGTATTGCAATTGGGCATTTTCAAATGCATTCTTCGCACTGAGAACAGCGTAAGTCATTTGGTCAAGCTCTTCATTACTTAAGAGTCCTGCCTCTAAATATTTTTTTTGTTTCTCCTCTAAATTGGAAGTTATCCTGTAAATGGAATCTGAAAACATTAAATTTTCTTGAGCCACAGCTGCAATGTGATAGGCCTCTATAACTGAGAAAAGAACCTCCTCATTCGTTCTTGTTTTTTGAATCTTTTGCACATCAATTAAGAGTTTAGATGCTTGAATTCCAATAAAGTAAGAGCCATCAAACAAAAGTTGATTTACTTGAAGATTCGCACTAGAGTTAAATTCAGTTCCTGCACGAAAGGCAATAATATCATCTTCAGGTGCCGTAGGATCAAAAAAGGAGATCGGCAGCACTTGAACAGGTAAGTTTAAAAATTGATTAAATGATCCCGCTATATTTACTTCCGGCATACCAGCTGCTAAATATTCCTTTTTCTTCTCAACGGCTTTATTATACTCTAGGTCTGCATTTTTAACTTTGATATGATTTTTGAGCGCATACTCTTTAGCTTCTAACAGCGAAAATGAACGTCCAACCTGAGCATTCGCTTGAAAGAGCCCTGAGAGTATAAGAAGCGTTAGTAAATGTTTCATTCGTTGATATTTAATAAATGTGTTTTAAAATAATTTAGCCCTGCATCGTTAGTAATAGCTCTAATATGAATTCTAAAAGTTTCTAGAAAGACGGTCTCAAATTTAAATTCTGGCCAAGGGAAAATAGAACCATTAATGATAGCATCGATGTTTACAATGTGGAGTTTTGCATAGATTTCCTTATGTATTTTTTCACGATACAAACCTTCTTTAATACCCCGCTGTAAATTCTTCACAAATTGATTATAAACAAATCCAAAACGATGCTCTTCTAGCATTTTCCATGCATCTGGATGGCTTTTTTTTAAGTCATGAAAAACAGTAGTATTTATAGAGGAAAGAGATTCAATTACGAATTTTGAAATGTGTAGTAATTCATCAATCGCATTGACAGATTTAAGGGCAAAAGATTTACATACTGCTTGATCTTGAGCAATCCTTAATCTAATAATTTCTCTAACGAGCTGGCTTTTGTCTTGAAAGTGGTTGTAAAGCGTTTTTTTTGAAATACCTAGATGATTGGCAATATCATCCATTGTAACACTGCGGATCCCAAACTTCATAAAAAGCTTCGCTGAGCGTTCCAATAAATCTATTTGTTTTGTATTCACGGTGCAAATATATGTACATTATTCACTATGGAAACTTTAAATATGTTAAAAGTGTAAAAAAGGATAAAGTTTGGTAATATTCTATTTTATACTTTTGTTCAATGAATAAAGCAATCGGAATTGATTTTGGTTTAAAGAGAACAGGAATTTCTATTTCAGATGACCTAGGAATAATAGCTACACCATTAAAAACTGTAGCATCTGTTGATTTAATGCAAGAAATTGAAAATCTGGTAGCAAATGAATTCATCAAGACCATAGTCATTGGATACCCTCTCGATCTTAGTGGTAAAGATACGGATATCACAGCAAATGTGAGACTGTTAAAGACGGCGATTGAAAAACAATTTTCACAATGTAATGTTGCTTTGTATGATGAGAGAATGACTTCAAAAATCGCACAACAAACCTTGATTCAAACTGTTTCAAAGAAAAAACGACAAGACAAGGGAAGGCTTGATCGTCTGAGTGCCACAATTATATTACAAGATTATTTGAGTGCAAACAGTTAGTCTAAAATTTTAATTTTACAGAAAATACGAAAATGATTTTACCCATAGTTGCTTACGGAGATCCAATTCTCAAAAAAGATTGTGAAGAAATTGACGAGAATTATAAAGATTTAAAGCAGTTGATTTCTGACATGTTTGAGACGATGTACAAAGCAAAAGGAGTTGGACTTGCCGCCCCTCAAATAGGCAGGAGTATACGTTTGTTCATTGTTGACGGAAGTCCATTTGCTGAAGATGAAGATGGTGAAGAAGATCCACGAGCTGAGGGTATTGAGGATTTCAAGAAAGTATTTATTAATCCGATTATTGAGGAAGAGGAGGGAAAAGAATGGCCATTTCAAGAAGGGTGTTTATCTATTCCAAAAATTCGAGAGAATGTCTTAAGAAAGCCTAATATCACGGTTTCTTACTATGACGAAAATTGGGAATTCAAAGAAGAATCTTACGCTGGTTATGCGGCTCGAATTTTTCAACATGAATACGATCATATTGAAGGGGTTTTATTTACCGATTATTTAGGCCCTCTAAAACGTAAGATGATTCAAAAAAAGCTCAATAATATTTCAAGTGGTGAAATCGATATAGATTATAAAATGCGGTTCCCTAAAAAAACCAGAAAATGAAAAAAGCACCATTAATCTTTTTCTTAATTGTTTTAGGTTGTCAGTCCACGCCGAAAAAAGAGCCTGTAAATAAAATTGATACAAAGGAGCAACTTCAGCATGAAATTCGGACGATGAATGATTCTCTAATGTCTATATATAGTCTTTCTCAGGATGTTTTGCGTAGCTACGATAAAGAAGATATTATTAAGTATAAGACAGATAGATCTTTAGTAAGAATTGAATTAATTAATCGAAACCTTGCATATTATAAGGCATTCCCTGAAGATTCTATGTCGGCGTACTGTCTAGCAGATGTGCAGCAACTTTATGATGACGCGGGCGTTTATCAAAAGGCTATTGATTATGGAGATTCTATTGCCTTATTATATCCGGACTTTAAAGACCTTCTGCTCGTTTTAGAAAAAAATGCGGCAATTCTAGATCTAAATATGGAAAACCGTGATACCATGCTAATACGCGATGCATATGAGCGTTTACTTGCGTATCCAGAACTTCCGATTGATTTAAGAGATACGTACAACGAGCGATTATCAAACTTGCATATTGACTTTATTGAATTTTTAAAGAAATAGTTACCTCACAAGAATACTACGTATTGTTTTTATTTAACAATCTGTTTTTCAGCAATTTAATAACTCTTTTCTCATTTCTTCTTGCTACTCACACCCAAGACCTACTAGGTATTACTACTTAGCTTCTTTTCAGTGCTTGGGTTTATTTTGGTTTTCAATTAAGGGAATATTAAATATTCATTACAAAAGAGTCAGCACCTTTGACCCATAAACAAAACAAAAACAGCATTTAAAACAACAGACAAATGAAAACTACAATTACTAAAATCTTTTTAAGCGCGTTTATTTTAATTTCAGGAAACGCTATGAGTCAAGATGATCTTCAACAAAAACATCCATTTAGCGTAGAATCTACAATAAGCGGAGATTTATTAAACCCGACAACCTCAGAGATATTTAGGGCAAACATTTTCCCAAACCCAACATTAATTGCAAAGGTAAAAATGTCATGGCCAGATTGGGCAGAGATAACTGAAGTCCATATGATTTTAGCTTCAACAAATCAAATTAAGGTGCTTACGGTAGAAGAAGGACAAACATTAATTACAGCTTCAAATCTAGAAGAAGGTGTTTATATCATTAGATTCATTCGCAAGAATGAAATCCTAGGAACACAAAAATTAAAAGTGATTAATTAAAACTTTATTTCATAGTTTATAGTTTAGTTAGCAAAAGGCCTTCGGGCCTTTTTTTTGTTTGTTATTTTTTGTCACTAAGTATAATTACATAGCTACTTCTAACTCCAAAGGCGTATATATTGATTTATCAGCTTAGAAATGAAACCCTTTTAAATAAGAGCTTATACTTTTGATGAACACAGCAAACAACAAACAAATAAAACAGCCCACCTTTTATTATGCCTTGTGTTTCTTCTTGGTTTGTTGCTATCGCAAGACGATAATTATTCATTACAAAAAGGTGGGTCTGTTTTTATTCTTACATCAATTACTTTTTCTTGTTTGAGGGGCTATAGAAAGTTCTTAATGGCATAACTGCATTTCTAAGGAATATGCATTACACATTATGAATAGCCTGAATCAGAAAATCTTGAATGACCTTTTGATTGTTAATGATGATTTCCCTGTACGCATCAGTCCCTACAAATAAACACTTAGTACTAATTACATAAGCATAGGTATTTTGAACATCTGCTAAACTTTATTTGTCTTAATACCTTTACTACCAGCGTACATTTGTAGCAACAAACAACAAAAGATTAAAAAAAAATGAACAGAATAGCTACAATAATATGTCTCGTTATCATTAACAACTTTACATTTTCACAACAAAATCAATTTCACGAAGACATATTCTTAAATTCCTTTAGCAATGAAACGGACATGGGTTCGTCCAGTGCTAAATCTGAACCATCCAAGACAGAATTTAATGTGAATTTAGACTGGGATGATTCACAACCTATAGACAAGGTCATCTTGATTAACAAATCAGATGGAGCTGTGACAATTTTAGCAGGTGACCTTTCTAAAAATCTTACTGTGAGAAGATTGGAGGCAGGATTATATCAGGTCGGATATTTTTATAAAAAGACTTGTATGGCTTCTGAAACTTTAATTGTATCACATTAAAAACGCTCCTTGTTTCAATAAGGCACTTTCCTTATTTCCAACAAAAAAGCCCCTCAACATTGAGGGGCTTTTCTTTTGTGGTGCCTCCAGGAATCGAACCAGGGACACATGGATTTTCAGTCCATTGCTCTACCAACTGAGCTAAGGCACCAGCCATTGCGGAGGCAAAAATATGAATATTTTGGTTTAGTATGCAATTATTCTCGAAAAATATAGCGTTACTTGTATCTTTGTGACATGTTCAAGCCAGAAAAGGACTATGTAATAATCGATGCAGGGAATACTGCTATCAAATTAGCTATAATTCGAAATGGAAAATTAGCCAAGGTAGATCGTTTTAGTTCATTGGGTCAAATTATTCCTTTTGTTGTCAATAAAGTGGTTGTTTGCATTTCTGTAACTCATCAAGATTTCAAAAAATTAGTTGAAGAGCATAATGGCTTGTTTTTCCAAATTAGTCATAATCTCCAATTACCATTTAAAAGTGAATATACTTCGATGCATACGATAGGTATTGACCGCTTGTGTAATGTTGCTGCAACTGCGGCTAAGTTTCCTGGTAGGAATTCATTGATCATAGATATTGGGACGTGTATTAAGTTTGATTTTTTATCAGCCGATAACCTTTACAGAGGAGGTTCCATTGCTCCGGGAATATCATTGAGATATCAATCACTTCATGAGTACACCAGTAAGTTACCCTTACTAGATCTAAAAGGGCATACTGATATCATTGGTAACAATACAACACGCGCAATTCATTCAGGTGTAATTAATGGTATACGTCATGAAATAGAAGGCTTAATTTCCCGTTATGAGCATGACTTTGATGATTTGCAAATATTAATCACTGGCGGGGATGCTTCTTATTTTGATTTCCCTCAAAAAAGTAACATCTTTGCAAACAAAAATTTGACACTCGAAGGAATTGTTGAGATATATGAGATTAATACGTTATAAATTAACTTTTGCTTTTGGACTAATACTTCAGCTTTCTTATGCTCAAGTCAATACGAGTCACCCGCTTTCCTCATACGGTATAGGTGAATATAATTCAGGAGTTAACGCTATCACAGGTGCTTTAGGTAATGTGAATAGTGTTTGGATTGATTCTACGAATGTTAATTTTTTTAACCCGTCATCATATTCAAGATTGAGTAAAGGAAATACGCTTTTGTCTTTAAGTATAGACTCCCGATTTTCTTTTTACCAACAAACAGGAATAACTGAATTTAAAACTTCTACCATTTTTGATCATTTTTCTCTTGCCTTTAAAGCTACGAAACGAAGTGGATTTGCCTTTGGTTTAAAGCCATATTCAAATGTGGGTTATGAATTTAGCCAATCTGTATTTACAGGAATTGATTCTATAAGATATACATACAATGGAAGAGGGAATCTTCAGGATGCATTTTTAGGATTTTCTTTCGCACCGATCGCTACGAAACGAACCCATCTATCGATCGGGGCAAATGTCTCCTATCTTTTTGGCTTTGTTTCCAATGAGCGAAAGAGTGAGCTGTTAAATGCAGATACAAATCCTGGTGGTTTATCAACTAACCTCACAAGGCTTTCAGCATTTCATTATGAATTAGGAGTACATTTTGAACAACAAATCGGTCAGCGACAGACCATGCTTATAGGTGCTACAATGAATCCTGAGCAAAGCTTCAATGCCTCATTTGAAAATAGCCTTTATGCTTCTGCCAATATTGACGCGCCATCTATATATGACACCGTATTTACCACAAATACTTCAGGTGCAGTTAGGGTGTTAAATTCATACGAAATAGGTATGAAGTATAAGTTGTTCTTTAAAGAGACAAAACGAAAAGCAACTACGCGACGTCCAAATTTGACATTAGCTGTGTCTTATAAAGTGAATCAAGGTATTCGCTCCGAACTGAGTGAATCTGAAGATTGGGCTATTGATGCCTCTAACATGATGTCTTTTGGTTTAAGTTATTCACCTGAGACCAGATTGTTCGAAAATGTTGCCACATTGAAAATGTTAGAAAAGCTGAATTATCGAGTTGGTTATTTTCAACGTGAATTGCCTTTCACTTCGAATGGTCAAACTTATTTTGATCGTGGCACGACATTTGGAATTGGTATTCCGATACTTGCTCAAATGTCACTATCATCTCTGAATCTTGCTTTTGTACTCGGAGAAAAAGGAACAGGAGCTGAAGCAGATTTAAAAGAGCAGTATATTGGTTTTAAGTTTGGTATGGTATTTTCACCATCCAATTTTGAAAAGTGGTTTAGAAAAAGAAAATTAGATTAAAATAGACATGAAGAAGTTTGGATTAGGATTAGTAGCGGTTTTTATGGTTTCATTGGCCTTTGGCCAACAAGACTCTCTGCAAGACAGAGAGTGTAAAAGAATGCAGCTTTTTGTTGGGCAAGAGCTTAAGGTAAAAGATTATGCTAGAGCAACTATGTATTACCTAAAAGGTGAAACAATCTGCAATAATTATGACGCCAAGAAGTATAAGAACATGATTCAAACCATGCGAAATACAGTCGCTACAGAAAAAGACAAAGTAAATAAGAAACTGTACATAGATACACTAATTGCAGCTTATGATCGTGCAGAACAAAAAGGGTTCTTTAATGTTGCAGAAGCTTCTATTCGTGGCTTGTATATCTTGCAATCCTCAGTACCTAATCGTGAAAAGGCAGATTCTTTGTTTACTGTAGCATTTGCAGCAAATAACACTTTTAAAGATGCGCAATTGAGCTATTACTATTATAATTTGTATACCATGTATACCAAAGCAAAAGATGACCTAAAACAGGTCTACAAGAAAAGAATCATATCAGATTACTTTAGACTTTCGAGAAAGATTGAAAATGAAGGGTTTAAGGCAAGAACGCAGGAATCAATGACAAATTATTTTAACAATGTGGTACGAACATGTGAGGACATCCTTCCAGATTTAAATGGATTCATGAGCGATTTACCTCAAGATAAGGCGAAGAAGAAAAAAGCCGTCAATAATTTCTTGAACTTACTCAAGGATAAACAATGCACTGAAAGTGATGAATATGCAATGTTGATAGACACAATTATTTCAATTGACAATACGGTAGACGCAGTGCTCGCTAAAGCAGATTTATTAAAGGTCAAAAAGAAATATAAAGCATCTCTTGAGGTTCTAAGAACTGCTTTAGAAATGGCAGACAATGACACGTTAAAAGGAGATATTAAATTGGGTATCCTAGAGATTCAGTATACAAATTTAAGTAGTTACAAAAGTGCTTACAATACAGCAATGTCCATTAATGGATCCAACAGATCAAAAGCATTGATGGTAGCTTCAAATTGTGTAGCGAAACTGGCAAATACATGTGGTTCAAGTACCTTTGATAGAAAATGTAATTACTATTATGCTGCACAATTAGCGACAAAAGCAGGAGAGTCTAATTTAGCCGCAAAATATCGTGAAAGCTGTCCAACTTCCGATGAGATATTTAGCAACAACAGTCCAGCTCAAGTAACGCTATCTTGTTGGGGGGTCACGGTTGATATCAAGTAAGACCCGTAAAATGTTTCGAACTTCAATAACCATTAGTTTAATTATTTTGGTTGTTGTTTCATGTGAAAATAGCTCCGGTGAAATTAGACGGATCACACATTTTGAAAATGCTCCTGATGAATATACGGAGAACTTACAAATGGTCCATAGCGACTCAGGAGTTACGAAGGTCGATTTGTATGCTGAATTGGCTGAGACCTATTATAAACCTGAGCACGTAACAAATTTCAAAGGCTTTCTTTCTGTTGATTTTTTTAATAACTCGGGTGTTAAGATTTCTCGTCTGACCTCTTTGATAGGTAATTTTAATCACGACCAAGGTATTGTTGAGGTGCAAGATTCTGTTCGATTAATTAATTTTTCAAAGCAACAGGTTCTTGAAACCGAATATCTAATTTGGAATAAGGAAGATAGCACGATTCGCACGGATAGAAATGTGATTGTGCGTTCTCCAAAAGAAATTATTAAGGGTAAAGGCCTGATTACAAAACAAGATTTCAGTTTTTTTGAAATACTTGAGCCCACAGGTAAAATGACTTTAAATAAAGAATAATGAACACGTATAATAAAATAATGAAAATGTTTTGGCTTGTTTTTGCCGTTATATTATTTGTAGTAATAACGTTCAAAGGTTTTTCTGAAGGCTTCGAGCGGTGGTGGATGTTTTATCCGTTTGTGCTTTTGGCAGTTGGAATGTACTTTTTCAAGATTTGGATGATGAAGCGAATGGAGAAACATATTGCTTACATGAAAGAAAAGGAATCATCTGATCAAGAGCTCAAATAGATAAGAAGTGATAAATTTTCTCCATCAAATTAAGCTAACAATACTTTTATTGATGACAGTTTTTTTGTCATCACAAATATGTGCGCAGTATTTTGTTGATGGAGTCGTGGTTGATGAAAATCGAATCCCAATTCCTTTTGCTAAAATTTTTATAAAAAATGCACCATCGCAGCGCACTGTGGCTGATGTAAATGGTAAGTATCAGATTAGTGCAGCTAGAGGAGAATATTTTCTTGTATTCAGTGCTACTGGATTTGATACTCGGGAAGCCTATGTTTCAATTAACGAAAGTAATATTGTTAAAAACATGCAGCTTTTTCCTAGTAAAATACAGGATTTAGAAGCGATAGATATTACGACAAAACGAACGAATCCCGGTAGAGAGATCATGAAAAAGGTGGTTGCGAAACGCGATAAAATCAACCTATGGAACTATCCTCATAAGGTTAATGTTTACATTAAAGCAAAAGAAAAGATTTTAAGAAAGGAGGAGCGCTCAAGAAATGACGAGGATCTGTTAGAAGATGATTTCGAAGATAAGGATACCATGAACTTATTAGAAGTTCAAATACAAAGAAATTATGCACCAAGCAATAAAGTTAAAGAGATTAGAAATGCCTATACGCTGAGAGGTCGAGACCGAAACCTCTATTATAAAACTACAGTTAAATCGAATTTTAATTTTTTTGAGAACTTATTACGCTTAGATGATTTGCATCAAAATCCAATAAGCTCACCAATATCAATACCAGGAATTTTATCTTATAAGTATAGACTTGTAGAGCAATATGAAGAAAATGGACGTAAAATATCTAAAATAAAAATACAATCTCGAGCCACAGCAACTACCACGCTTGAGGGTTTTATATGGATTGTTGACTCTTTGTGGCTTGTAGATAAGCTTGCGTTAACCATGAAAAAAGGGAATTTATTATTCTACGATTATTTTACAATTCAGCAAGAATATGAGCATCCAGGTGATTCAATTTGTGTCTTGTCGAAGCAAACCTTGAACTATGGTGTGAAAAACAAAAATGAAACATCGGTTTGTAATACGACCGCTATTTTTTCAGACTATGACTTTGACCCTCAGTTTTCTAAAAAGTTTTTCAATCGTGAATTAGCAATCACAGAGCTAGAGGCCTATAAGAAGGATAGCTCATTTTGGGAAGGTCAACGTCAAGATAAATTAACAGCCGAAGAAATTGCATTTATTATTAAAAAGGATAGTATACGAGATTATAAAAACCGTCAAGAATATCGTGATAGTGTGGATGAGGCATTTAACAAAGTTACTTTCCTTAAAGTTGCTTGGTTTGGTGTAGATCATAGAAATCGAACAAAACGACACCAATGGACAATCGGTTCATTGGCTACATTGATTAGACCAGTTTATATAGCTGGGCCAAGAGTTTCTCCAAATTTCGATTACTTTAAAAAATGGGAAGATGAACGAACTTTAGATTCGTACACTCAGGTTTCATATGGATTTTTAAATAATGATATCAAGGGCGATACTTGGTGGAAATATAAGTTTGATCCCTTTCGTCAAGGTAAATTGCGCGCCTCTCTAAATCATGATTTTGATGTAATTCGTGGCTACGATGCAATTACACAAATATATAAGAGAGAAAATTTTATTGAGGCTACCCAATTAAATACATCAATTGAGTACGAGTTATTTAATGGTTTTTATATGAAAGTCGGTGGTGAATTTTGTGAAAGACGGAGCCTAGATGGTTATGAATTCTTAGAATCTGTAGATGATGTGCTACCCAATAATGAACCTTCAACATTTGAACCATACCAGGCTTTAATAGGTGATGTTGATCTTTGGTTTGTGCCAAGACAGAAGTATATGCGGGAGCCTTATCGTAAGGTGATATTAGGTTCTGCATGGCCAACATTTAATATCAATTATGAGTGTGGTATTCCGGATCTGTTTGGCAGTGATATCAACCATCATTATTTACAAGCTAGTATTGAGCAAACCTTTAAAATAGGAACCATAGGTACTTCTAATTATCGTATTTCGGGCGGGAAATTTTTAAGTGCTAAAATACTTCGTGATCCAGATTTTAAATTTCAGAGAAGAAGTGATCCCTTGTGGTTTTCCAATCCGCTGTATTCATTCCAAGGCTTAGATACTTTGCTCAGAACAAGTGACCTTTCAATCGAAGCACACTTTGTTCATCACGATAATGGAGCGATTATAAATAAGATTCCTTTTATGAAAAAAACACGAATAGGCCTAGTATTAGGTGCAGGCGCTTTGTATGTTCGAGAACATGACTGGTTCCATTATGAAGGGCTTATAGGTTTAGAAAGAAATTTCAAACTCTCTCGAAGAAGACTGCGCGTTGGTGTTTACGGCGTGCTATCTAATGCAAACAAATCTGCACCTCGAGCTGACTGGAAAATATCATTTGCAATTCTTGACGATCGAAATATGAAGTGGGATTTTTAAAGTCGCTTATTTCTTTACTTTTGGGAAATAAGTTCTATTTCGAATCAAAATCATTCCTACGCCACTCGAAATACAGAAATCTGCAAAATTCCAAATTGCAGGAAAAATTTGTTTTCCTCCAAGGTATGGAAGGAAGTTTGGCCATTGCACATTAAACTGAAACATATCTACTACATTACCGAGTAAAAAACCGTGGTGCCTTACTTCAATAGGTCTAGAATAGCTCTGTCCATGAATCGTTTGTACACAGTTCTCAAAGTTTCCCGTTCCTTCCATGTAGTTGTAATAATTACACGGATCAAATGAGAAAATAAAATCATAAAACATGGAGTCAAATAAATTACCCAGCGCCCCTATAAATATTAATGATACTGCAAAAAGGTATTCAAACTTTGAACCTTTCTTAATCTCAAGCCATAAATAATATCCGATTGCAAAAATTGCAATGATACGAAAAACACTCAGTCCAAGTTTTGCCCATATCGATGTGCCAAAAGTAGTCCCAAAGGCCATCCCAGGGTTCTCAATATAATTTAAGACTAACCAATTTCCAATCAAAGGTTGACTTTGACCTTCAACGAAATTTAGCTTAATACCAAACTTTATGAGTTGGTCAATAAGAAGGAAACCAACAATGAAAATTAGAAGAATTCCAAGCTTTTTTTTCACCTACTTGTTTTGTGCATTTTTTGCATCAATACTCATTGTAGCATGAGGTACGAGTTTTAACCTTTCTTTCTGAATTAAGGTTCCGTTAACCCTACAAATACCATAAGTTTTATTTTCAATTCGAACTAGTGCGGCCTGAAGATTATTAATGAACTTTTCTTGTCGCGCTGCAAGGGATGCAAGCTCTTCTCTTGATAAAGTTTCAGATCCATCCTCCATCATGTTAAATGTCCGACCTGTATCATTTGTACCGTGGTCATCATTGTGCGATAGTGAACCAATCAATAGATTGTAATCGTCCTTTGCTTCTTTGAGTTTACCCATTATCAAATCTTTAAACTCCTTGAGTTCTTTGTCTGAATATCTATTTTTTTGCTTTGCCATAAAATATGGTTTGAAATGTAAAGAAATTAGTCGCCCAAAGATATCATTTTTAGCGTTCTAGCACCAATAATTAAGTAATATTTCGATTCTTTTTTGTTAACGTTAAGACTTTAATTCTATTAATTTTACACTTTTAGTTTACATTTAAATTTATTGATTTGCTTAGGCTGTTTTCTGGAAATAGAACTATCGTATTGCTGCTTTTACCTCTATTTCTTGGGTTGTTTCATTTTTTGAACATTACCACAGGATTTTACACAAAGGATAGCAATCTTTTCGGTTATTGGGATGTCTTTTTTAAAATGAGCACCTTCAATACAAATTTTTTTGCTGCTCTCTTGGTTTTAATAAATGCTATCGTTTTGAATAGGATTTTTAATAAGTCCAATTTTTTCGATAGAATAACCTATCTCATAGCACCTTGTTATGTTGTTTTTATTAGTTTTTTTGGTATTTCTTATTCATTAAATGGTGTTCTTCTTGCTCATTTCTTCTTGATTTTAATGCTTCAGCAACTTTTTATTTTAAACCATAATGAGGCAAGAATTTCTACCGTTTTTAATATTATGTTGCTTGGTGGATTGGCATGCTCTGTGCTCCCATTGCTGCTTTTCATACTGCCGTTTATGCTAGGTATTATTAGGTTTATGCGACCTTTATCTTTCAGAGATATTATGGTAGGCATTCTAGCATCAGTTCTTCCATATTTTTATCATTTATCAGCAATCTATCTTTTGGATTGGCCTTCATTAGATGTTTCTTTTTACGCTGAAAAAAGTATGCTTCGTGGAGATTGGCCCGTAGTTTTAGGAATTTTATTTTTTGCTTCGATTATTGGACTTGCAGCCTTCATTACTCAATGGCAAAAAAGTGCGATTCGCTCAAAGAGACAATTTCAGATGCTTTTGGTTCTTTTTATAGTACTACTTTTGATAAGCATTTTTTATCTGCTAAGTTTTCAACAAATCTCATTATTTAGTCTTTTATTACTGCCTTTATGTCTTTTGTTACCTTTCGCATTTCGAAGTGAGACACTAGGTATGGCCTCAAGTGGTGTGTTTTATTTACTCTTATCTTTTTCTGTTATCAAGTTTTTCATTTTCTCCTAGATTGAAAATGTATATTTAACTAATTTTGCATTCTAAAGACGTTGAAGATGAAATTTGGTGTAGTAACATTTCCCGGTTCAAATTGCGATCAGGATATGGTTTATATTCTTGAGAAAGTATTAAAGCAAGAGGTAGTCTCTTTATGGCATAAAGAAAGAGATTTGAAAGGTGTTGATATGGTTGTACTTCCAGGAGGATTCTCTTTTGGAGACTATCTGCGTTCAGGAGCTATAGCTAAATTTTCTCCAATTATGAATGATGTTATTACTCATGCGCAAAAGGGAGGTTATGTGTTAGGTATATGTAACGGCTTTCAAATACTAACTGAAACAGGTTTACTTGATGGGGCTTTATTGCATAACAACAATCAAAAATTCATTTGTAAAAATGTTCATTTAAAACCAGTTTCAACAAGTGCAGCAATATCTAAAGGATTAGACCATAATATGGCCTATTCCGTTCCAATTGCGCATGGTGAAGGAAGATACTACGCTGGAGAAGATACTATTTCAAAACTTCAGAATAACGATCAGATATTATTTAAATATTGTGATAAAAATGGCGTAGATTCAGATGCAGTTAATCCCAATGGTTCTGTTCTAAATATTGCGGGTGTAACCAATGAAGCGAAAAATGTATTTGGAATGATGCCTCACCCTGAAAGATCATCAGATCCAATTTTAAAGACCAAGGATGGAGCAATGCTCTTTGAATCCTTATTAAAACATTGCTAATGAAAATTTTATTGTTGGGATC
>JAKMFD010000006.1 GCA_022425625.1 Crocinitomicaceae bacterium
TGCTTGTTCTAATTTCATCTCTTCAGTCAAATGATCATACAGTTGAATTCCACCTCCTTTAGAATCGTCATGAGTATTGAAAATAATATCAACCTCAGATAAATGGATTTGAAGACCTGTATCTGCAGCTTTTTTTAGTGATCTAGCAATAATTTCATTTGGAATATCCATTCTGATATGCATTTGGAAACCGATGCCAGAAATTGGCACACCTCTATCCAAAAAATCATAAACCATTTCAAGCATGGAATCTAATTTCAGAGAGTCTCACGCAATCGGAGAATTGATTCACAGGAATTGGTTCTCCTTTTTTTATGTTTGAGATTTCCTTCGATAAAATCGGTATTGAGCCAAAAATAGCGTTCACTTTTGGGGTTCGAACTCGGTCGTTTGACTTGTCGTAACCCAACCCGGATGGAAAGACTAAATTTTAATCATTTTATTTATAATAAACATACCCTCATTAGAACTTAGTCTAAAGATGTACATGCCTTTTGTTAAATTAATTGTGTCTACTGTAGTTATATCATTATGAACAACTATTGTATTTATTAAATCTCCATTTGTACTAAATATTTCAATTTTACCAACTTCGTCTGATTTCAGATTAATAGTAATTATATTTGAAAACGGGTTGGGATTTAATTTAAAATTTAGATCTGAAATTTTTATTGTTGTTTTATCCAGCGTTGAGCAATTAAGGTTCGTTAATTAATTTGATGCTGTTGAATTTTGATCTAATAAATCCATTTCAAGAAGGTCACAATAACACATATCTCCATGTAAAAATAATTGTAACCATGCGTATACAATATTTCCAAGATCTTCGTTGCTAGTGGATGGATCTAATGGAATATTATGATCCGCATCCGAAACTTCAAAAAGTAATTTGGGCGTGGAATTTGGAGTATAATTATAATGAACATTAGAATGTTGATTATTTGGTGCTATTGTATCTACTTCCCCGCTAATTATTAACAAGGGTGAATTGTGATTTAAATCTGACTCAGACAATGTATTTGGCCATAACCAAGGTGTTATAGATAAAACTGCTTTTATGTTGGGGTTTAATTTTGCAGCCAATTGAGCTCCACCACCACCCATAGACCAACCTCCAACTGCTATATTGTTTATGTCAATTTTATGATAAAGAGGAGAAGAAACCCTTTCATTTTCTTGACGAATTGTTTCCATAGCATCGATTAAAGCATCAGCTCTTACTGCTGGTAAATCATTTAATGAGTTAGTCCCAATTGTCATAGAAACAATTCCACGTTTAGCCAAATATTCAGCCCAAAGCGCAACCGAATTTTGAGTTGCTTGATAACCTGGAACCAGAACAATACTTTTCAAATTTTCATTATCATTTAATGGAAAATATAGGGTTGCATCCTTATAATCATCTCCATTTCTTAATCCGTCAGATTCTATTATTGAACCTATTTCAAAAGGACTATAATTAGTCGTGAGTTGTACAGAAACATCTTCACACTGACTTATAGTCACAAAATGATTAATAAAAAATAAAAAGAAAAGTAGTTTGTTCTTCAAAGTATATATATCATTTCCTTTACAATATGACAACCGTTATATGAGCTTAATCTTATGAAGTAATTGCCTTTTGCTAAATTACTTGTATCTACTGTGGTTAGATCCTTGTTGGCAACTATTGTCCTTAGTGAAACTCCGTTTGTTTTATCTTCTTAGTTCACTCAACCATGATTTGTAAATTTCAAATTTCATTGGAGGACTATAAGACACATAATGATTATTATATGTATTTCCGCCAACCTTGTACTCAATTAGCCAAAGTTCATTACTCTTTACTTTAGGTAATTCATCCACTTTTAATTTTCCGTTGGCCTCCACTTCTACTGTTTTTGATAGCAGCGTTCTTCCAGAATCTTTATCGTTAATGGTTATGTCTACCTTCTGTTTGGCTCTAGTGTCATTCACTAAAATTACAGGGTGACCGGTATTTCCTTCGCGAATATCACCAACCATAACACACACATCAGTTTGAACATTTTTAATATAGTCATATGCTAATTTTTTACCTCCGTAGTAGTCTATAATAGCATCCGAAATAATCGGCCATCCATCGCGAAGGTTCCACCATAAGATTCCATTACGTTCACCTTTATTCATTCGCCAGAACTCAATGAAATATTTTTTTGCCTCAGCTTGTACTATTTGTGAAGCTATAACAAAATCCTCAAGGGTCGTTGGACATTCACCAAATACTTCACGTATTTGATTAACCATTAAGAAATTACGTTCTCTGTTAATTAAAGAATTAGGGTTAGACCTAGTTGCTTTTGCTTGCCATTCCTCATTCCAGACTAGCTTTTCTACTTTTTTTAGTTCACCATCAACTGTAACAACATCTTCATCTTCGATCTTTAGGCCACTTACCCAAGGGTATACATTTTCTGGAGTCATCATTTTTTTAAGACTCTTAACATTAGGCGCCCCGTGATATCCAATTTCACTAACAAATTTTGCATTATTTTCCGTGTAAAAGGGTGCTTTATAAAAACCCCGTGGTCCCCAAAGGTGCATTTCAGGAGAAAGAGATGGATCAACTTTATTATTAACTTTAAAAACCTCTTCACTAATAAAAGGTGAACTTGGCAAGTATGGTGTTTTTGGATCCCATTCCCTAACAGCGAGTGGTAAAACCTCACGACTAATCACATCTGAATTTGGGTCTATATGTGGTTGATCATCACCCCATTTTAGAGACACATCATTCTCATTATTTCCAGCCCACAAAACAATTGAAGGGTGGTTTCGCAATCTACGTATAACTTTATCTGCTTCAATTTTCACAGCAGATTTAAATTCTTCATTTTGTGGGTAAGTAGTGCACCCAAATGAGAAATCATGCCAAACCATAATTCCATTTTGATCACAAAGGTTATAAAAATGATCACTTTCATAAACATTTCCACCCCACATACGAATCATGTTCACATTCAAATCAGTCAACCAACTAAAAGCCTCATCTACATGATTAATGTCACGGCTGTGTAGAGCATCTAAGGGAACCCAATTGGTGCCTTTTATAAATATATATTCTCCATTGACTTTAAAATGAAAATCACCTGGATTTTTCTCTGTATTGATAGGCGTTAAAATCAATTCCGAAGTTCTAATCCCAATCTTCTGTTTGTTTTGAGCTAGAGTTTTGCCATTAGCATCTATTAAAGTTAGACTGGCATCGTACAATGATGATTCTCCAAAACCTCTTGGCCACCAAAAATCAACATTTTCAAGACCCCAAAACCTTTCTCTAGCTATAGTTGTTGTAACAGGGATTTGCCGGTTAACAATTTGTTTGCCATTTCGTTCTAGCACGAAAGAAATTGTCAAATCATCAATGTAGAGTAAATCCGTATCAAACTGCCAATCAACATACATATTGGCTTTTTTTACATCTGGATAAACGTTTTTGGTAACCCAATACACTGATGAAAAATGTGTAGAAGGAACAATTTCTAACTTTACATCTTTCCACAATCCAGCACTCATCAAACGGGGCATGATATCCCAGCCAAACATGTGTGGTGCTTTTCTTATGGCAGAGGCCTCTCCCAACTGATCGTATCTCACACCGAAATTATTTCGCAATTGATTACGAGCCTCTAGTTCGGTGGATTTTATGTGGACAAATAATTTGTTTCGTTTTTCTAAAACATCCGTAATATCATAGTGATGCTCAACAAACATATTTTTAACCGAGGCGATTTTTTTGCCATTAAGCCAAATGTCTGCAATACAGTCAATTCCGTCAAATGCCAATTCTACACGCTCTCCCAATTCAAACTTTGGAGCATCAAACTCTCGGAAATACCACCAATCATACACTTCATATTTGCGCAAGTCATATACGTTATCCCCAATCATAGGATCTTCGATAATCCCTTCTCTTTCTAGGTCTATTTCAACATTACCTGGAACCGTTCCTACAATATTTTTAAAATCTGAATTTTCTAATTCAGCAGGTGATTGTGGTGCATTTTTATCCTGCACGCCATAATAAAGCGTCCACTCTGACGACTTTGCAGAATTTAATGATATTATGGTTTTGGTAGAAGGTTTATTATGTACTTCCTGTAGTAAAGTGTTTTGATTTTGTGTATAGCTATTTACAGTATTCATTAGCAGTAATAAGATTATAATGTTGTTAAAAGTGTTATTCATAATTTCTATTTGTTACCTAATTTATTTATTACCAAATGGTTAACGATTTTAAAACCAGAGAACCTTTATACTCTTCCTGTGGATTAATACAAAAAACAAATTGAGTGATATATTCCATCGTCTCATACTCTTTTTCATATTGCTCCATTGCCTCAGATAAGTCAATCGACAACTCTTTAAGTTCTCCATTTGTTACAGGTAACTCCCTTGTTAGCCATTGCGACCAATTACCATTTGAAACGGCGATATATTTAAATGACAACGGGGTATTATCCATTGTCTTATAATTCATAATAAGTTGTGAATTCTTATGCGCCCTAACATTTAAACCCTTGATACTAACCTTTTGCCAGTAATTAGCGGGATGTTCAATATCAATATGAAGCAAGCCATTCTTTACAGATAGTTGATAACCTTCAGCTTGTTCCCACTTATCATTCAAATCTCCTGTGGTAAAGGATAAGGTTTCTTCTTTTCTTGGTTTTGGCCGGTTTTTCTCATCTACATAAGCAACATGAGGTGGTGCAACAGGGTTGTTTGAATTATTTAAAACTCCTTTGGGTAATGCATCTTTCCAGCCCGCATTTAATCTTTGGGATAATTCCGCAACAATGGACTCATTTTCCTTTTTGTAAGCAATATTTACGCTCTCAATAGCATCTTTCCGGTGATCGTATAGTTCAATGGAATCGACCTTCTCTCCTCTAACTCTCCATTCTGTATAACGATAATCAGCAGTTCGTATGCTATAGCCTTCCATTTTTCTTCCGCGGGGGAACTGGCTAAAAGAGGCCGTTTTCCATTCTCTATCCGGATTCTCCATCAAAGGTTTGAAACTGGTGCCCTCTGTGTATTCCGGAATCTCAATATCTGCAAGGTCGCAAAGTGTTGCATACAGATCTACATACTCTACAAGTCGGGTTGAGCGTTCACCTTTCTCATAACCCGGAGCTGAAACAATAAGAGGGGCAAGTGTTGAATTCTCAAAATTAGTCGTTTTCCCCCACATTTGCTGATCTCCCAGATGCCAACCATGATCGGAAATAAATACGATAATAGTATTATCATATTTGCCTGTCTCTTTAAGGCTTTCAATCAACTTACCTACCTGGGCATCAATAAAAGAGATACAAGCGGCATAGGCATGAATTAATTTGCGCTGGTAATTGTCCGGCAAAACATGATCAGGAGAATCGTAATAATTCAAACCGGCATAATTTGCAAGCGCGTAATGATTAGTCGAATAAGATGGTGAGTTCTCAGGATGATATTGGTTTGGAGACAACGGTATTTCACTCTCCTCATACAAATCCCAGTATTTCTTTGGGGCATTAAATGGCAAATGCGGTTTTACAAACCCTACAGCTAAGAAAAAAGGCTTATCATTTTCCTTCTGTTGCGATATAATTTTAACAGCTTCTTTGGCAATCAATCCGTCACGATAAGCTTCATCCGGCACATCTGCACATTCATAGGGCGGTGTTTCTTTTCCACGCCCTTTCTTGCCTCCTTTTTCAATATTTTCAGGCAGTGCATAATACGATCCTGTGTTCAGGCCTGTCTTAGGAAAATAATGCTCTGTTTTTAAATTATCATGTGGTCCATGATGTATTTTTCCAAAAGTATGTGTGTAGTAACCATTTTGCTCAAAATATTCGGCTAACATAGGATGAGCAGGCCAAAATTCATTCATAAAATACTTGCTGTACGGATAATCCGTGCCTGTAGTATTGGGGCGAACTCCACTCAGAAAACTGGCCCTGGAAGCAGAACAAACAGCTTGTTGTACATAGGCATTTGTGAATAACACTCCATTCTTTGCCAAATTATCAATATTGGGAGAATGAATATAGTCAGCACCATAACAATTGAGCTCTGTGCGCATATCATCTGAAATAATGAACAGTACGTTGGGCTTCTCATAGAGCTTCTCCTGTGTACAGGATAGCATTATAATTGCTATGAAAAACAAAAATAATTTTGTAGTAATGTTATTCATTTCGATATAGTATTAATTGATACTAACTGCTGAAAGCTTCTTTTGCAACTCAATTTTCATACTTTGAAGTTGTTGCTTACAAGCCGGATTGTTAAATAGGTTAAACTCTTCACCCGGATCATTCCGTAGGTCATATAATTCATTCATTTCATCAGTTTCCAACCCAACATAATCGACATATTTCCAATTCTTTGTTCTCACCGATTGCCAGGATGGAGTATTTCGCGCTACCTTTTCGTGAAAATATTCGGCATAAAAAGATGTTCTCCACTCTGCGTCTTCTGTTTTGAAAAGTGATAAAAATGATTTTCCATGTATAGGAATCAATGGCTCAACCCCTACAACATCATATATTGTTGGTGCCCAATCAATATTTAAGACCATTTTATCTATTTTAATTCCGGATTTAATCATTTTTGGATATCGGATAAAAAATGGTACTCGCAACACATTGTCGTATGCCCAACGCTTGGTGTGGAATCTATTATGTTCCCCCATCAGCATTCCATTATCGCTAGTGTAAACAATAATTGTATTGTCTAACTGCCCCCGTTTTATTAGTATTTTAAATATTTCACCAACTCCTTCATCTACACTAAGCAAGCAGCGCATTTGATCGGCAACGATACCGGTTCTATCATTATCCCTACCGCGTCTTGGTTCTACAGGCTCGGGTACAATGTTTTCATATTCATAAGGGGGCTTCCATGGCACACTCCTTTGTAATACAGGTTTGCTCTCAATATTTCCCTTACTAACATGCGGTGCCCGATACTCAAAATCAGGATAGTAATCGCTATGACGCTCTGCTGGTATGATAGGACTATGGACCGCTTTGTGTGACAGAATCATCGCAAAAGGTTGGTTTTTGCTATTCTTTTTTAGAAAATTCACAGCCTGCTCGTTCAGGTAATCAGTCATATTGCCGTCAATTTGTTTGATTGTGCCTTCATCGTTAACTACTCCGTTGGTAAAAATACCTTGGCCCTTAAAGCTGACCCATCTGTCAAATCCAGGGCGACGGGAATCATCAAGTCCCATGTGCCATTTTCCAATAAAGGCAGTTTTATAACCATGCTCGCGTAATTGTCTTGGCCATGTCATTAGCGTATGACTGATAACATCCAGGCCTAAACGGTCATTGTTTATAACGGCATGTTTTTGTGCATACTGCCCAGTAAGAAAACTTGCACGGCTTGGTGAACATATTGGTGTGACCACAAAGAAGTTTTCAAACATTGCTCCTTCTTTTGCAATTCTGTCAATATTGGGCGTTTTTGAAACAATATTTCCCTCAATACTAGTTAATCCAGATTGTTGATCGTCAGTGATTATGAATATAATATTGGGTAATTCAACAATATTTGATACGCTGTCTTTTTTAGTTAAAACTGAATTAACTTGAGAAGAACCATACCCAACAAAAAATATACAAACAAATAACTTTAATAATATTCTCATGTATCTAGTTTTGTTTTGACCTAGCATTTTCTAATTGAGCAGTTACTTTCTCTTTCATGAATTTTTCTGTCAAAGGATAAAAAAACATGATTATTATAGATAAAATTACCCCTACAGCTGCAAAAATGCTAATCATTAATCGAATTCCTAAAATTGATTCATCGGTTTGTATGTCATTTGCAATAAAGCCAAAGGCAGCTAATATCCAACCACTTATAGCACCACCAATAGTCCAACCTAGTTTTTGTGACATGGAAGAGGAGGAAAAAATAAGACCCGTTGCTCGTCGGCCCGTTTTTAATTCGGAATAATCTGAGACATCGCCATACATAGCCCAAATTAATGGAAAAGCCATAGCCGAAAAAATACCAATTAATATATTGATTATAAATATAAATTCAATTTGTGTTGGAGGAAGAAAGAAAAACAATACGGAAAGAACGCCGCAAATCAAACCTGAAAGAATAAATGTGTTTTTTTTACCAATTCTATTAGAAATTGGTATTGCCATAATTACACCTATCAAGCTGGTTGCAAAACCACTGCTCATATAGGCCGCAGATAATGCACCATGAGAAACTTCTCCGAAATAGGTGACATTTTGATCCCCAATAAAATATTTAAAATAATATAGGATTGCCCCTCCTCTTAAAGAGTTAAATATTAGTACTGAAATTGAGGCGCCAAGCATAATAAACCATGGATTGTTTTTAAACAAATCACTTAAATCTACTTTAAAGCTAGAAGACTTCACTTCTTCAGGGTTGAGTCTTTCCTTAGTACCTAAAAAAGTAAGTACAAAAAATATCCCTGCTATTATTGCATAAATGGCGACCGTTTTTTGATATGATGAGGCTAAATCTCCTGTTGTTTTGAAATATTCCACTAAATAATTAGCGGTTGAAGTGACCATCAATCCTGCACAAAATCCACCTATAAATCTAAATGAGGCCAATGAAGTTCTCTCGTCTGGATTCTTGGTCATTACGCCAAGTAAGGAAGCGTAAGGCACATTTACTGCTGTATACACCATCATCATTAGTGTATATGTGATATACGCATAAATCAATTTCCCAGATGGCCCTATATCAGGCGTTGTAAAAGTTAAGATTCCAATGATGGTAAACGGTAGTGCGCCAAATAAAAGATAGGGTCTAAATTTACCCCATCTTGAGGTTGTGCGATCACATATCATACCCATTATAGGGTCATTTGTTGTGTCCCAAAATCGTGCTACAAGAAACATAGTCCCTGCTGCAGCCGCGGTTATCCCAAATACATCAGTATAAAAATATAAAAGAAACATGGAAAACAATGTCCAAAAGGTAGAGGAAGCAAAATCACCAAAGCCATAAGATATTTTTTCTTTAATGCTAATTTTTTCAATTTCATTCATAAATAGTAATCTTAATAAAATGATTTTGCTAACACGTTATAGCTAATATATCAAAATTTGTGTCAACAAACAAAAAATCATATAAATGGTTTAAAAAAGATTTGAATCAATTAACAATATGATAATTGTATTAAAATTCATTTTTTGACCAATACTTTAATGCATTTATTGCATTATGCCAGCCATCAATATGATGTTTTGTTTTTTTAATGTCATCGTTTGGCTTAAAATATCGATCAACTTCCCACATAGCTTGAATTTCTTCAACACTTTGCCAAAAGCCAATTGCCAAACCTGCAAAAAAGGCAGCGCCCATCGCAGTGGTTTCAATAATTTTAGGTCTTACAGTCACAGTGTTCAAAACATTGGCCTGAAATTGCATCAGCATCTCGTTTACTGCAGCTCCTCCATCTACCCGCAATTCTTCAATATGAATTCCTGAGTCTGCTTCCATCGCTCTTAAAACGTCCATGACTTGATAAGCAATTGACTCCAAAGCTGCACGAGCTATATGAGCATCTGAACTTCCTCTTGTCAATCCAAAAAAAGCTCCTCGTGCATCTTGGTTCCAATGTGGTGCACCTAAGCCTACAAATGCTGGTACAAAATAAACTCCATCAGAGCTATCAACAGAGTTTGCAAGTTTCTCGACTTCAGTAGATGTTTTGATAATTTTAAGGCTATCACGTAGCCATTGTACAACTGCGCCTCCCGTGAAAACACTACCTTCTAGGGCATAACTAGTTTTATCATTAATTTTCCAAGCTACTGTGGTTAATAAATTATTTTTTGATGCAATAGGTTTTTCTCCAATGTTCATCAACATAAAACAACCCGTTCCATAGGTGTTTTTCACCATTCCTGGCTCAGTACACATTTGCCCAAACAGTGCTGCCTGCTGATCACCAGCAATACCTGAAATGGGCAAACTAATTTCGAATAAATCTTTATGGGTGTAGCCATAGACTTCGCTTGATTGCTTAACCTCAGGCAACATACTTTTAGGTATGGTAAAAAGCTCTAAAAGCACATCGTCCCATTTCATGGTATGGATGTTAAACAATAGAGTTCTAGATGCATTAGAAACATCTGTAATATGATGTTTTTTCTCACTCAGATTCCAAACGAGCCAAGTGTCAATAGTTCCAAATAAAAGATCTCCTTTATTTGCTCCTTCCCTAGCATTTGCCACATTGTCTAAAATCCATTTAATTTTAGTCGCTGAAAAATACGCATCAACATACAATCCTGTTTTTTCAAAAATCATTTCACCATAAGGAGATTCTTTCAATTCATTACAATAACCAGATGTTCGCTTGTCTTGCCAGACTACAGCGTTGTATACGGGTTTTCCTGTATTTCTATCCCAAACGACAACGGTTTCTCTTTGGTTTGCAATTCCAATTGCTGCGATATTGGAAGGTTTTAACCTCGTTTTCATTATCGCTTCCAGAATAACATCATATTGACTTGACCAAATCTCTTGAGGATCATGCTCAACCCATCCAGGTTTTGGGAATATTTGTGTAAACTCTTTTTGAGCAGTTGAAACACAAGTACCCATTTTATCTACAATAATTGCTCTTGAACTAGTTGTTCCTTGATCTAGTGTTAAGATGAACTTATCCATAGTACAATGACTGATATTACCTTTTACTGGGGTTTAAAATATAATTATTAGCTAATTCTGAAAAAACTTTAATTTGCTTTTCAACCCAATTATCATCTTTCCTTAACTCTTTAGCTAACAACTTGGCAACAACTGGTGCGGCAGCTACCGAAGCCTGAGCATTTAAAAAAAGAGCCCTTGTTCTTCTAGCCAAAACATCTTCAACAGTCCTCGCAAATTCGTTTCTAATCGACCAGACAACTTCTGCTTTGGTATAATCAAGGGTAGGGTGTATTTTTTCAGAATATTCAGGGTGCTCCATTGAAAGTTTTTTAATGTGCTCAAAATCTGAACCATAAATACTCTGGGGCAGATCAACTGGTCTAGCGCCATGAATCATAATATTAGCTGTTAAACATTTTTTTTCTTCCAACATCCCAAGTAAAATAACTTCATCTATTGATTCTTCAGCCATTTTTCTAAATGTTGTCCATTTACCACCAGTAATAGAAATTAAGTTTGAATCAGAAACAAGGATTTTGTGACCTCTAGATATCTCTTTTGTTTTTTTGCGGTTATTCTTACGAATTGCAAGTGGTCTTAACCCTACAAAAACACTTAAAATATCGCTTCTTAGCACTTGTTTATTCAAGTAACTATTTAAGGTTGAAAGTATAAAACTAATTTCATCGTCTAGAGCCATGGGCTCGTATTCACATTTTTTAACTGGTGTGTCTGTAGTGCCAACAACGACTTTTCCTTTCCAAGGAATGACAAAAAGCACGCGTCCATCAATGGTTTTTGGAATCATGATTGCATCTTTACTTGACAAAAAAGTATTTTCTAAAACAATATGAACGCCTTGACTAGGTTGAATAATTTTTTGTGCAAAGGGATTATCCATTCTAATAATCTTATTGGTAAAAACACCTGTTGCGTTTATGACAACATTTGCATTAAGTTCATAGGAAATATTTGTTTCACAATCAATTGCCTTAACTCCACAAACTTTTGCAGCATCATTTTTTAATATTTTATCTATCATAAAATGATTCAAAACGGTAGCGCCATAATCTACACAGCTTTGAGCAAGATTGACTGCCATTCTTGAATCATCAAATTGACCATCATAATAAACTATTCCTCCCAATAGCTTGTCACATGACAAGGTTTTTAGTCTAAATGAAGCTTCCTCCTTGTTAATGAAGTATGATTTACCAACACTTCGTTTTCCAGCCAATAAGTCATATAACTTTAATCCTATCAAATATTTATACTTGCTTAACAAACTAAAACATGGAATAATAAAGGATTGGACCTTTGTTAAGTGGGGTGCATTTTTTAGCAGCAAATCTCGTTCTAACAAAGCCTCTTTAACAAGGCTTATATTCCCTTGTGCCAAATACCTTACTCCACCGTGAAGAAGCTTTGTGCTTCGACTCGAAGTTCCTTTTGCAAAATCAACTCCTTCTAGTAGCAATGTATCATACCCTCTTGATGCAGCATCTAATGCAACACCTAATCCTGTAGCACCTCCTCCAATTATAATAATATCCCATCTTGAGATTTGTTTGAGCTGATTTACTAAGCGTTTTCTATTATATAGGTTTCTCATTTATATACTAGAATTTAGAAGTATTGCGATTATGGTCTTCTAAAAATTTGGATAACCCAGAATCCGTCAGTGGATGATTTAGCAAACCTTCAATAGCAGACAAAGGCCCAGTCATAACATCGCTCCCAATTTTTGCACAATTTATCACGTGCATAGTACTGCGAATTGATGCCGCTAAAATTTGAGTTTTGTATCCATAGTTATTATAAATTTTTCTAATTTCAGCTATTAGACCGAGTCCATCAGCAGAAATGTCATCCAGCCTTGCAAGAAATGGAGACACATAAGTTGCCCCTGCTTTTGCAGCCATTAATGCTTGTCCAGAAGAAAAAACCAAAGTAACATTGGTTTTGATTCCCTTGTCTGAAAAGTATTTACAGGCCTTTATTCCTTCTGAAATAACAGGCATTTTAATCACAATTTGAGGACTCAAAGCTGCAAGTGCTTCTCCCTCTTTAACCATACCTTCGAAATCTGTAGCAATCACTTCAGCGCTTACGTCACCATTTACTATGTCGCATATTTTTTTATAATGGTTGAAAATGTTTTGTTGGCCACGAATTTCTTCTTTTGCCATGAGTGATGGATTTGTTGTTACTCCATCAAGTACTCCCAAAGATTCTGCTTGTGCAATGTCTTCGAGATTTGCTGTGTCTATAAAAAATTTCATATTTAATTGGTCTTGGTTGTTATTAGTAATTAAGGATCATTATTTTGTTTGATTTAAAAACAAAGTGAAAGGATGATTGTAAAATTTTAAAAAATCTAGAACTCCTGGATGTCCTGGGTATGGAACGTGGAAATGGCTTTTATCAGCGTTTCTCCAAACCATAACATAGCTAATTTGCCTTGTTATTTCGTCATATAATATACTTTTAAGTAATTTGTTAGTATACCAATCTTTTTCATTCATGATAGCCTTACCATTATTAGAAAAAGGCCCCGTTTCTGTAAATGCTGCTGGTTTATTTTTTGTATTGGCTATTCCTACAAGAGTTTGTAATTGACTAACCATTTCATTAATGCCTCCATAATTCTTCCTTAAACTCCAATAATTATCAAGTCCCAGAATGTCGATGTATTCATCTCCGGGGTACCTAAAAAGATAGTTTAAATTGAGTGTCAACCTAGCTGGGGAAAAAGCATAAAGTAAATTATCTACTCCTTTAATTTCTGAAAGATATTCAACAGTAAATCGCCACAACTGGATGTATTCTTCATCGGAACAGTTGCTAGCTCCCCACCAAAACCAGTCACCATTGTGCTCATGCCATGGTCTAAAAATAATTGGGATTTTTTCTCCATTTTGATCAATAAGCGAATTGAAAAAAAAAGCCAAATGATCTAATTGGGACAAAAATTTAAGGTGGTTTTTTCCTCCAGGCAAAATCGAAGCAACAACATTTTTGGATTTATATGGATGGTTTTTCCATAAATAATCACCCCCATAGTAATTTTCAGCATGCCAATCGATGGTATTAAACCCTCCTTTTTCATGAAATAATTCAATTTTAAATCGAGCAGCCTTAAAGTCTTCTCCACGAGCGATTCTGCAAATTGTGTAATCTGCTCCCCATCCAGCAAGTGCAGGATAGTCACCTGTTATTTTTTTAACATCACTTTCATCATTGTCATTATCCCAACCTACTCCATATCCTGTAGCATCTTTCATTCCAAAAAAAATACCTTTGCCCTTGATTTGAAGTAGTTTGTTATAAAGAGCTTGTGTTTGATGGCTTCTTTTTTTTACAAATAAGGAATCACTTACAGACGTATTATTAAACTCCTGAATAAAAAAAAGTGAACTAACAATGTTTAAATACGTCAGTAAAACAAAACAACTCATCAGAAAGTATTTTAATTTTTCAAACTATTATAAATAGCTTTTAATTCGTCAACCTTTTTAGGAAACTCAAGAGCTAAATTTGTTGTCTCACTGACATCAATTTCTAAATTAGATAAAAAGTAAGGACTTTCTAATAGCAGTGTATTCCTATAATTAGAGTCTTTAATAACAGGGTTTATTAGTAACTTCCAATTCCCTTTTCGGACTGCTATCTGTTTTTGGTATACCCAGCAGTATTCATCATGCGACGATTTTACTTGATTATCTTTTAGTATTTCGGTTAAACTTTTACCATCTAAGCCATCCTTATTTAAACTTATCCCACACAACTCCGCGAGTGTAGGCATCCAATCAGCAACAACAGCCATTTGACTACGTGTTTGCTTTTGCTTTATGACTTTTGGCCAAGAAATGGCGGCTGGTACGCGAATTCCTCCTTCAAAAAGGCTGCCTTTATGTCCACGATAAGGTCCTGAGCTTCCGCCGCCGCCATGCGCTCTTTGCTCATTGGAAAATCCATTGTCGCTTTGAAACACAATGATTGTGTTTTCTCTTAGTCCTAATGTTTCAAGTTTAGATAGTAATCCGCCGATATTGTCATCCATGGTAGATAAAAAAGCAGCATATAAATTTCGCGGGTATTCCACCCCATTAGTGTTGTAAAAATCTAACCACTCTTTGGTGCCCTGATATGGATAGTGAGGAACATTAAGTGCGTAATACAAAAAAAATGGATTTGATTTATTTGTCTCCAAAAACCTTTTGGCTTCTTCGAGCATCAAATCGGGGAAAAATTCACCATCACGATATATCTCCTTTCCATTCAAATAAAGGTCATGGTAGTTCGCTCCATTTGCATAATATGAAGAGTGAGAGAAATTGTCGAACCCGCCATCAAGAGGTCCAAAAGAATAATCAAAACCTTGATTAGTAGGTTGTTTTTCCATAGAGCTACCAAGGTGCCATTTTCCAATGATGGCGGTACTATACCCAGAATCTTTAAACATTTCTGCCATAGTATATTCTTCACTGGATAACCCTTCATTTTGGTATTGTCGGCTTCTAACCACTTCAGTAACACCTGTTTTTCCAGGTCTCTTTCCTGTCAATAAAGAAGCACGGGTCGGAGAGCAAACCGGAGCAGCATAAAATTGGGTGAATTTAATCCCACTGTCCACAAGCTTATCCATGTTTGGAGTTTGTAAATCTAGAGCGCCATAAGAATTAAGATCAACACTGCCTTGGTCATCAGTTAGAATAACGATAACATTTGGCCTTTGCAAGGCTTTTACACTTAAAATTGAAGTTTGAATTAGCAAGAAAGATAAGAATGTGATTTTTTTCATATGAATTATTAATAAAATCATTTAAGCTAACACGGTTTAGCTAATATAATAAAAAATGTCTTAAAATTTAAATTAATTATTCCTCTGTGCTTAAAAGCTAATCAGCTTATAGTTTGTAAATACATTAAACTTTTAGGAATTTGAGTTAAGACATTTTGACTTTCGTCCTCAACAAACAAATACTCAATTCGTAATTTAATGGCTTCAGCCACAATTTCTTTCACACCCACATCACCAGAGCCCAAAACTACGTTGGTGTCACTATCTACTTGACCAGAATTATTGGATTTGGTTCCAATCTTTCTATCTTTTAAATGTAATAAAGAAATTTTATCTGAATACTTTTGAAGTAGTAATAAAGGATCTTCACCTCCCATTTTTATCCAAAAAACATCAATTTCAAAAGTAAAATATTTAGCCATTTGGACCATATAATCAAAAAGGGTTCCATTCTTATACGGTTGGAACTCATATCCATGCGTATGGTATGCCAAACGCAACCCTTCTTTTTCTAAAAGCTTTCCAGATTTATTAAAAAAATCAGTTGCTATTTTGATCTTATCAAATTCAATAACATTATAATCATGAGGAATCCAACCTACAATCACATATTTCGATTCAAAATATTTTGCAGTCTCAATGACTTTATTTGGATTGTATAACAACTCTTCATAGGATACTGCTAAACTTATCAATTCCAACCCGTTTTTGTCAAGCAATTTTTTTTGAGCCTCCAAAGAAACCCCAGATATCGTGCTTCCTTCTACATATTTAAAGCCCCAATCTCGAACCCTTTTGAATGTTCTTGGAATGTTCTTTATAAATTGGCTACGAAGACTGTATAATTGAAGTCCTAATTGTGGTCTGAGGGAAAAATTAATTGACATAACTATAGAAAAGTGATACGTTTTTTGGCTAATTATAAGTTTTATCCCTTTTTAAATTATTATTTGTGCTAACTCCATTTTCATTTGCAGCCTTTTAAAAGCATAACCTGTTCTAGCAGATCTTTTTATTGATTAATTCTTTGCCAAGGTATTTTACCAGACTTTCTTATATGTTGAGATAAATCGTAGCGAAGCATCTTAAACATTTTATGATTACTATCCAAAGGGTTCGTTTCAAATGGATCCGTTGAAATATTAAAAAGTTGCATCGACTCAAAGGGAGTGTTTTGAACTAATTTAAAGTCTCCTTGTCTAGCCGCATAATAACTCAACCCAGCGTCATCATACCCCGATCTTCTAACAAAAAAGATAGTTCTATTTTTTTGTGCCAAACTCTCATTGTTATGCTGTAATAAATTGATTCCGTCAATTACATGATTGATTTCAACGCCAGATAAACCCAATAGAGTTGGATACAGATCCATCGTTATTCCTAATATATCTGTCTCAGAGTTTGTCTTGATTTTATTTTTCCAAACCAAACATGTAGGGACTTTTATTCCACCTTCATACATATCTGTTTTACTCCCTCTTAATTTTCCATTACTCGCTCCACTTGGAATGTGACCACCATTATCGGATGTAAAAACTATTATGGTGTTTTCATACATCCCTCTAGTCTTTAAAGTCTCTATAACCCGCCCGATTTCATGATCTAAATGTTCAACAAGGGCTACGTATTTTGCACGCTTTTCAGAGAGGGATTTATCCCTTTTTTTAACTTCACTATACCATTTATTTGGCGGTTGAATAGGATAATGGGGGGCATTGTATGAAAGAAGCATAAAAAATGGTGATGGTAATTTTGCGTTATCATTAATATACTTAATTGCCCAGTTAGAAAAAACTTCTGTGGCGTGACCATCGGCAGTAATCGCTTCATAATTTCTACGCATAAAAGCCTCACCATTTTGCAAATGCTCATAATAATCATCCATCATACCACTTAAAAATCCATGAAAGAATGTAAACCCTCTTTGGTTAGGCAAGTTTGGGCTTTCAACACCAAGATGCCACTTACCGATAAGAGCTGTGTTATAGCCTTCATTTTTAAGGGTTTTTGGCAACGTTAATTCATCCTCTTTAAAATAACCCCAACTTTGATCTTTTTTTTTGCGAATAACTCCTGGAACTCCGACCATATCAGGATATTTTCCTGTAAGCAGTGAAGCTCTAGTGGGGGAGCAAACAGGGCTATTAGAATAAAAGTTTATAAAAACTACGCCTGAATTAAAAAGCGAGTCAATGTTAGGTGTTTTAATATTTTGACCTCTATTGAAAGATAAATCTCCGTATCCTAAATCATCAGTCATAATGATGATTATATTGGGCTTGTCTTGTGCCCATATTTCTTGAGAGATAGCTATGGAAAGTATTAGTATTAATAAAAGTTTAATTCTATATATCATCGTTTTTATAATTTCTTTTATGGAACCTTCATTTACTTCCTAATTATCAAATATTCCATCACATAACTAATTCCCAATATTACCCTTTTGCCGATGCGTAATCCTTTTATACTAGACTGTGAGACCCTCAATAATTTCGGTTTTGCTTTGAGTTTGTTATTTAATGATAACGTTTAGTGATATATACCTTTTCAAGAGGGGTAGCGTTTATTTCAGGAATATATTTTGCCAACTCATTTTTAACATCCTGGTACTTTGGGTTATTTGCTAAATTTGTAAATTCCATTGGATCCACATCGTGGTTGTACAATTCTTCTTGCACCCCCCCATAACTTATGTAACGCCATTTTTTATTGCGTACAGTATGGCGATTAAAACCCATCGTAGTTAATGAAGGAATGTTCCATTCTGTATTCACATCTTTCAAAAGAGGTACCAAACTATTTCCTTCATTTTCAGTATTAATTGGAAGTCCAGCTAATTCTGAAAGTGTTGGATATAAGTCTAATAAATTAACAGGACTTGGGCAACGTGATCCAGGTTGTGTAAGGCCAGGTACTTTAATAACCAATGGTGTTTTGCAGGCTTCCTCCCACAATGTGTATTTTTTATAACGCATTTTATCTCCTAAATGCCATCCATGATCTCCCAACAATATCACGATGGTATTTTCTGCATATTTAGTCTTTGCCAATGCATCAAGGATAATTCCTACACAAGCATCTGCATAGTTTATACTGGCCAAATATGCCTTCACAGCTGCCTTTTGTTTATTATATTTTTTAGCAGCAAAATAATTTTTTGAAGGCTTCGCAGCATAGCTTGGTATATCGTCGTGGTCATTTTCATTAATATATGGAAGAATCATTTCCTCCTCATTAAATTTTTCGAAAAACTCTTGCGGAACATTCCAACTTAAATGAGGTCGGTAAATGCCAACTGCCAAAAAGAAAGGCTTATCATAATCTTTCTGAAGTTGATCTGCAGCCCACTTAGCATTTAAGTAGTCAGAAGTTTCTTCAAACAGAGCATCTGTAGGTCCCCAGTCAAAATTATCATCAGCCTCACCTTCTGGAATTCCATTAGCCATAAAACCAGGTTCTTTTTTTACCTCCCCATAATCACCTACTTCTTTTACCCACTTGTCCCATGAAATTGTATCTGCCTGTTGACCGTTTGGCTTATGAAATATTTTTCCACGAGCT
Organism: Crocinitomicaceae bacterium; assembly: GCA_022425625.1. GTDB lineage: Bacteria > Bacteroidota > Bacteroidia > Flavobacteriales_D > Crocinitomicaceae > UBA952. The sequence continues at coordinate 19,040 of JAKMFD010000006.1, forward strand.
GTTGAAAAATAACCATGTTTTGAAAACCATTGTGGCAAAGTCGGTGCGTTTTTTAAAATAGGCGAATCACGTAATTCCATTGCATTTCCATAAACACCAGTTGTTGACGGACGATATCCCGTTAATAATGCAGCCCTTGAGGGGCCACATAATGATGATGCAGCATAGGTTTTATCAAAAACAACTCCTTGTTGAGCTAATTTATCCATATTTGGGGTTATGGTTTGTGGATGTCCACCACCAAATCCTGTCCAATCGTTTAAGTCATCTACAGAAATAAAGAGAACGTTATAAGTTTGTTTTTTTTCTTGTTTAGAAGTAATTTTCGATATACAAGATGTCATTAATACAATTACAGTTAAAAGTAAAAGGTTTGTTTTCACAGTAGTGTGTTTAAATTTCTTAGATGCAATGTGATGTTATTCTGTAATGCCTAAATATTATTCATTCTTGGTGGTTTTTATAATTATAGTTTTGTCTTAACCCTTTTGCTCCTACATTAGTTTTCCAATTGCGGAGTTTGCTTAAAAGTTCATTAGTTTTTAGTGGTTTGGTATCAGCAAGATTATATTTCTCTTCTAAATCATCCGATAAATTATAAAGTTCGATATGTCCGTCCTCAAGATATTCTAATAATTTCCAGCTACCTTCACGAATTGAACTAACTGGCTTTACTGAGTAATAATAATGTGGAAAATGCCAGTACAAAGCTCTGTTTTCGATTGATTTAGCGTCTTCACCTTTTAGTAAAGACAAGAGACTTTCTCCTTCAATATTATCTAAATCGTTATTTATGCCAGCAATTTCCATCACCGTGGGTAAATAATCGATTGTACTAATAGGGACATCAATTTGTTGTCCCTTACCTGGATTCTTGGGATAAAAAATAATAGTTGGAATACGAATTCCTCCCTCATATAAAGAGCCTTTTCCTTCCCTTAGCGGAAAGTTATCAGTAACAACTTTATCTTTATACTTCTGGATGACGCCTCCATTGTCTGATGTAAACACAACTATTGTATTTTCTGAAATACCTAGTTGATCTAGCTTATGGAGCAAGCGACCAACATTGTCGTCCACATTTTTTACCATGGCTGCATAGGTTTCATTCTGATGATGGTTTTCAGGTGATAGTTTATTTTTAAAATAAGTAATATCTTCAGCTTTTGCCTCGATTGGAATATGTACATTATAATAAGATAAATTCAGAAAGAACGGCCGAGATCCAGCATCTTCAATGATTTTCATAGCTTCATCCGTTAATCTGTCAGTTAGGTACTCCCCTTCTCTATTTGTGAAATATTTCCCATCTGCATTCATTCCTAAATCGCCCACAAAGCGAAATTCGTCATAAACAATTCCCGTATAAGGATAGAAGAAAGAGGGTGGAGCACCCCGTTGGCTGGAAGCTACACTTACATCAAAACCCTGTGTGTTAGGAAAATGCATATAATCTCCGATATGCCACTTACCAACATGTGCTGTCAGGTAGTCTTTATGTTTTAATTTCTCTGCTATTGATATTTCTTCAAGTGGAAGGTTTTCTAAAGTTAACGGTTCTAAGTATTTAGAAACCCTGGATCTCTTTTCTTCAGCGTTTGCCGATGCCGCTTCGCTCCATACAGTATAGTTTAACTTTGCTGGCGTTTTACCAGTCATTATTGAAGCTCTTGTTGGTGAGCATACAGAACCTGCTGCGTAACTATTGGTAAAAACCATACTCTTCTGTGCAAACTTATCAATATTAGGCGTTTCGTGTAGATCTGCGCCATAGCATACTAAATCTGACCAGCCTAAATCATCAGTTATTATGAAAATAATATTGGGTTTAGACTCATTTTGTTCGACGACTTGGGTTTGGTTGCAACTTGATAGGACTGTAATCACTACCAAGAGTTTTAATATTGTATTTTTCATATTTTAAAACGAATTAACATAACTTCTTTTCAGTTTTTAATAAATCTTCATTCTTAATCAATTAGACTATTCATTGTTGTGAATTTGCCTTCAAGATTATTCATTTCCTTCCATACCCATCATATCTGACGAGAACGATGCTGCTGGTAATCCTTCATTATTAAAAAGGTTCGGGGTTGAAATATCTGTCCAACCAAAACGAACACTTTTAGGAAATTTTACTTTTGGATTTCTAACAATTACATTATTTCCTTCAATAAAAGCTTTAGCTGGGTAGTACGTTTGATCTTTACCAGCAACCTCAAAGTAATTTAATAATTTATCTGGGGAGTATAACCCACTTCCAATGCCTTCAAAATGAATTCTTATTTTCTTTCCTTCAATAGATATTTTTTCATACAGAGGTCCTGTATAAACTGTATTTACAAATCCATAATCTTTATGTAATGCCCAAAGAGCAAGACGATTAGCCACCTCATACTTGTTTTTAGGGTGTATATCATTAATGTCACCAATATCTGAAGTTACTACCATACCTGTGTTTGACAGTTTCATTGTCAATCGTTGAGCCTCTCTTAGCATGGGAGCTTTTCCTGAACCATAGTTATAAGGTGCAATTTGAACATAGTAAAAGGGAAAATCCCCTTGCTCCCAATAATTACGCCAAGAATTAATCAAGAGGGGAAATGAATTGAAATATTCTTGGGCTCTACTCACATTACTTTCTCCTTGATACCAGATAACCCCTTTAATTTTATATGGTATTAACGGGGCAATCATTGCGTTAAAAAGAGAAGATGGTGATTTTTGATTATATTGAAGATTTGGTTTATTGTCTAAATTAAATTGAGAATCAAAAACTTTAAACGAAGTTTTGTTTTCGAAACAACCTAACATCTTGTATTTCCATGCACCATCAAGAGTTAAAACTACTTTATCTTTATGTTTTATGCGAGGTGTGTTTTTGTAAATCCCACCGCCACCACCATTATCTAAAACACTTATGGCGATTTCATTTTTTCCTTTTTGTAACAAGCCCTTGGGTATTTCATATATCCTATCTTTTTGCCATCCAACTTCCTGACCAATATTAACTCCGTTTAGATACATAACATCTAAATCATCGATTGGGCCTAAGAGAAAATTATAGGTCTTTTCATCGGAATAACTATCAAAATAAAATTCTTTACGATACCAAATCAAAGGGTCCATTTCACCAAATTCATTTTCAAATTTTGATGGCAATTGGTGCTGACTCCATTTAGAGTCATCTACATCAATGTGATGATAACTCGGTAAAGTAGAAGAAAGGTATTCATTAATTTCTATAATGCTTTTGTTGGATACATCAATTGAACGCATACCAGCTAACCACTGCTCATATTTAGATTTTATATTGATCTCATCTTTAATGACATCTCCAATGTTTACAAAACGCTTAATTTTTTCTACATAATCTAATGGCATCCAACTTTCAACTGGTGTTCCACCCCAAGTACTTTGAATAATTCCAATTGGTACGTTTAAATTTTTGGTCAAATTTTTTGCAAAAAAATAAGCCACTGCAGAAAATTCAGGGGCATTAGTTGAATTACAAATTTTCCATTGACCAATAGATTGTTCATTGGGCGTTAACGAAACTTCTTTTGAAACTTTAAAAAACCTGATATTGGTATTATTACGGATAGAATCTAATTCAAAAGATTGTAGAATTGGATGGCTTAGAGACCATTCCATATTTGATTGTCCAGAGGCTAACCAAACTTCACCAAACATCACATTTTTGATTACAATTGTTTCAGCTTTCGACGAAATCTTAAGAAAATGTGGGCCGCCGGAGGAACTGGTCTTAAGCTCAGTGTAAAATTTCCCAAACTTATCCGTAACAATAGTTTTTACTTGATAATTCCAAGAAGAAGTAATAGTAACAGAGTCATTTGGTATGGACCATCCCCAAATGGGTGCCTTGCTACGTTGCTGAAGCACCATGTTATCTTGGAATAACGGACCTAATTCAAGACTTTTAAGCTGGCCAAATGAAAATAAACATACTGCGAGTAAAAAAAACAATACCAAGCACTTATTGTACATCATTTTTTTATTTTTTTTGTTGAAAAAAATGGATCTCCAATAACTGACATAAAACATGATAAATAGGAAGGTGTAGTTCTTGAATTTGGGGGGTTGAATGTCCTCCAACATTTATCAATATATCACAATATTTTAAAAATTCTCCACCGTCTCTACCTACAAGCCCCACTATTTTTAAACCCTTAGCTTTTGCGACTTTCATAGCAGCAATTACGTTTTTAGAGTTTCCAGAAGTAGAAATACCCAGCAAAACATCTTGGGCATTGCCATATCCGTAAACTTGCTGTGCAAAAACATATTCGGGGTTTACATCATTGGAAAAAGCAGATATAAAAGCTGCATGGGCATTTAGTGAAATTGCGGGTAAGGCTCCTTCAAGTTTGCTCCCTAAATCGTCACCAGATTCACCATAGCTTTCTTTTAATTTGATTCTAAAGGCCGTAGGAATGGGTCTTTTAATAGAAAAGCTTTTGAGCAATTCTCCAACTATATGATCGCCGTCAGAAGCACTGCCACCGTTCCCACATATTAATAATTTGCCATGAGACTCAAATGAAACTTTAAGTATTTTATAAGCAGCGATTATATCCTCGCTGACTTTTTCTAACACGGGGTACCTTTTAACTAAATCAGTTACCAAGCTATACTTTGACATGTTCATTATTTAATTGAGTTAGATATTCATCGATAGCGACACTTATACTAGCAATATCACCTACATTATCTCCTAATTGAGCAGGAACAATACTGCAAACAGATCTAGATGCAGCAATTGACTCTTTTACAATAACTTCGTTAGATATTGCATCAAATAAGTGAGGGTTTCTGGCATATACGCTACCGATTACAATTCTTTCAGGGTTTAAGATATCAATAAGAATAGAAAGTCCTTGTCCTAATTTTTTTGCAGATATATTAAAGATTTCAAGGGCATCTTTATCTCCAAGATTTGCAAGCTTAGAAAGTTGTAAAGCAGTAATGGATTGTAACTCATCAAAAGAAGCGCAATAGGAAACCTCCTCCCCTTTATTTAGCTTTTCCTCTGCTTTTAATTGAGCTAACTTTGCAATACCCGAACCACTGCAGAATCCTTCAAATGAGCCTGATTTATTAAAACCAACAGGGCCTTCTTTTTCTATTCTGATGTGCCCTACTTCACCGGCATTGTCATTTGATCCAGTGTAAAGCTTTCCATTTAGAATTAAACCAGCTCCTAATCCGGTACCAAAAGTTAAAAAAATCATATTCTGCGTGCCAACACCCGCTCCATATCTCCACTCGGCTAAAGCACATGCATTGGCATCATTTTGAATAAAGGTAGGTTTTTGTGTGTGTTTTTGAATAATTTCAACAATTGGGATGTTGTCCCAACCAGGTAGATTTGGAGGAGAAAGAATAATTCCCCTTTTGCTGTTTAATGGACCACCGCAACTAATTCCAACCGTTTTAACCTTGTCGAAATCAACCTTTGATTTTATTTCGTCAATGGATTTTAGAATTTCTTTAATTGCATATTCAGGTCCCTGCTCCGTATGTGTGGCAAATTGAATGCGATCTATTATTTTTAATTGTATTGTACTTATAGAAACCGTGCATTTTGTGCCTCCAATATCAACACCTATAAAATATTTAATGTCTGACATAAATCAGTTTAGTTTAGCTTGTTTTTGAATAAAGGCTGAGGGTCAACAGGTAAATAAATGCGATTAATAAAATGTAAAAACTCTCTAAAACTCCAATAGTAGAACTTACCAAGCCCATAAATGGGGGAATTATGGCACCGCCGATAATCGCCATTATCATCAAACCAGATATTTCATTTACACGAGCTGGAAGTTTTTGAGCGGCAATCGAAAAAATAAGAGGAAAAATATTTGAGGTGCCTAGTCCTATCACAAAGATTCCAATTCTTGCCGACCAAACACCAGGCATAAACAATACCATAAATAACCCAATTAGAGATAGGATGGTAGAAGTGCGGAAAAAATATTTTATAGCAACAAATCTTAATGAAATAGCCCCAATGAATCGTCCAATCATTTGAGCTGAAAAAAAGATACTAATCGCCAAAGAAGCATTGTCTAATGATAGATTATGTACACCTTGAAGTAAGTTAGCAATATTTGTTTTCATACCTACTTCTGCTCCTACTACTACAAAAATTCCCAGCACAAGCAATAAAATACTTCGCTTTTTTAACAAAGAGAAGCAGGAACTAAAGGTGGCCATTCTGTCAGTAGATTTGGTTTCTTTAATAGCAGTCGAGGATAACCATAAGATAGTTAACAAAGTGACAAATGCATAAACCAAAAAAACGAGTTTCCAATCACCAAGCTGTACAGACATAAAAACGGCAATAATTGGGCCGGCTAACGAACAACACGCCTTGATAAATTGACTCAGACTCATATAACTTGAAAACTTATCTTTTGAAACCACATCATGAAGAAGCGGATTGGCAGCAACTTGAACAACAGTATTACCAATTCCAAGAAGAACAAAAGCACAAATCATAGATTCGAAGGAATAAAATAGAATGGGTATAACCATCGATAATCCAGAAACTAGCATTCCAATATTTAAAATTTTCTTTTTCCCATAGCGCTCTAATAATATTCCTGCAGGTACAGAAAAAATAAAAAACCAAACAAAAACCAAAGAAGGTAGAAGTTGGGCAATTTTATCGTCAAGCTGAAAATCATTTTTGATATAACCTGTTGAAACTCCTATAATATCGACGAAGCCCATTACTACATACACCATTAGCGTTGGCGCAAGTGATGACTTGTTTGTTGTTTTGTTTGTCATAAGTTTTATTGTGAAAAATAAAAAAAGGAAGTCACTTTAATGTTAAAGCGACTTCCTTAAAAAATTAAAATAGGATTATTCTGATTTAATAACTTTAAAAGTCTTGGTGTATTGACCTGCTTCTATTTTACATAGATACAGACCTTCTCTTAAAGTCGTCGTATCAAAGTTTAATTGATGAGAACCTGAATTTAATGTATCATTAACAAATGTAGCTACTTTAGCTCCAGTTATTGTATAAAGAGACACTTTAACGTCAGATTTTGAAGTTATATTAAACTTGATATTAAAGTTATTTCCAAATGGATTTGGAAATGTCACTAGACTTGTGATATTATCAGAATCTATCACATCTACAACTGATAGAGTTGAACTGTATGCACTCTGTATACTAGCCAATGCTTGAGCAGAGTCATAGCTATCAATTTGATTTGTCCAGTGCAATGCACCAATAGCATGACCATCAATGTTAGAAACAAAACTACTTGCAATTGAGAAATCCTCTATTAAGTCAGAAAATTTAGTGATACCATCTCCATCCTCAGTTTCAGCGCCAGGGATAGTATTTGCGTCAAAATCACCAAACATAATACTTGACACATCCTCCGTTCTAGATTCATCTGGAACACTGTACCACTTACGTAATTTAATGGCAAGCTCTACAGACTCAGCTGTAGATAGAGCTACTGTAGCTAACTGCGGATCTTGATTAAGAATGTTATTCTCCTCAACCCAACTAGCATTATTAGCAAATAAATTAGTCTCTCTGGCTGCCATCCAATTTGCAGGAACATTAACATCGTGAGGACCATCAACACCATGCCACTTTAAATACGAAATAGGATTGGTGGCAATTGTGTTATAATCTCCATCATAGTAGCTATCCAAGCTTGATTCGTTGTGATAAATATTATCAGCAACATAAATCTTGTAATTCGCTACATCATTGTACGGCGCAACTAAAGCATCTCCCGATGCATTCAACATATCTGCGGGAATTGCACTGGTACTAGCATTGCCATCTAAAGAAATCGGTGCAAAGGCCATAATCGGGAAAGAAACCTGTCCAGGATTCGACATTAAGTAATTATAATCTTCGCCCATCATATTGGCATTATAGAACAAGTTATTTGTAATATAAGCTTCATAAAAATATGGGTTAAGGTTCCAGAAAGTACTTGTGTTAACAAAGGTATTATGGTTTATCAACGCATATTTTACAACCTGGTTCTGTAAAAGTACAGGACATCCAGCATTAGATACCGTGTTGTTCTCAAAAATGAATGACTCCACTGGAACACCCTTAGCGTCAATTACGTTTCCTGCCCATTGTTGGCCTGAAACAAACATATCGCGGAAATAGTTGTTCTTAAATGTCATTGTAAGTCCCTGAGGAACAGCTTGTGCCTTTATGAACCTTTGAGGATATTCTACCAAACAATCTTCCACATGAATGCTTCTGTCATTTCCAGTAACTTGGAAAAAATAACCACCCGTAGTACCTCCCTGATCGTTACGACCTTGGATATGGAGGTTTTTAAGCTCCAAACTAGAGGTGATCATCGATGAACCTGGTGCAACACCAGCATTAACATAAGGAACAACAACTGGCTTTTTACCAACTGTTGAACCATGAATCTTGATCGTACCTGTGTCGTTTGTCACATTGATTGCCGAATACATGAAGTGAAGACCCGGCTCTAACAAATAAATCCTATTGGGATTTAATCGATCTCCGCTAGCATCTACATCACCATTAATAGTGGTTTCCAACAAACCTGCATTGGATGTACCACTTGGAATGCTGATAACCTCTTGATTAGCGGGAGCCTGTGCCATCAAAAATGAAGAGGTCACGAACATACTTATAAAATGTAAAAATTTTGATTTCATTGTATAATTAAATTAAATTTTTGAGGGAAAAAGGTAGCCCCCAGTTCTACCATTTTTTTAGAATCTATATCTTAATCCAAACTTGATTCTGTTTCCGAAATAATTCAAATTAAGTGGTAAGCGGTGTTCATTGTTATATATAACAAAACGTTCATCAACATAATTTGTAATGTTATTTGCATTAAGGAATAGTTCAAAGTTCTTATAAAATCTTTGTCTTAGACTGATATCTACTAGCTCAAGGTCATCTTTGAAGTTCTGTTTGAATGCAAGCCTGTCTCCGCCATCAGAAACAGTTACACCTTGACGGCGATAAGAAATTCTAGAACTAAAACCTTTATAATCCCAACCTATGATCACATTTCCAATAAAATCAGGTTGAGATGGCATTTTATTTTCTCTAGTTGAATACTGATATCCAATAATATCTCTTGGGAAAAAACCAGAATTATCAACTCCTATGACAACCTCTTTGAAATAAGGGTACTTGGTTTTAGAGTTTATAAAAGACAAGTTTAGATCAAAAACAAATCCTTTAAGTATTTTATTTTTCAAATAACTAAGATTCGTTTGAACAGAAAGTTCTACTCCATAAAAGACTGCTTTATCCGGATTATTTATAGGTAAATTAAAATATGATGAGTTGGTAACAAAATCAGAAGGGTAAGAATCAACAGCAGGAATGTTATTAAAGAAATCAGCTGGTGGGTTTACAATTCTGTCATGGCGTAGTGGAAAATAGTCATTGAGTACAACTCGGCTGTCTTTGATGATTTTGTAAAAAGGATTAATTGTAATCAAACCTAATTTTGAATTAAAAGCTTCTATAGAAAAATCATAATTCCAAGCTGTTGAGGGTCTTAGTAATGGATTTTTTGAATCAATCTCAGTATTAGATTCATCAGAATCAATAATTATTCTTGGTGATAGGTTGTTATAATTGGGTCTAGATATACTTTTGTAAACAGCACCTCGAAGGGACAAGGTATTATTAAGCTTTAACTTCAAGTTTACTGATGGGAAAAAATGCTCATTCCTTCGTTCTGCCGAGACAGGCCTAGGAATGCCACTAACTCCCGAAGTGTTAATACCATTTTGGACTATGGAATAGGAGGAAAAGGATGTATTTGCTACTTCAAATCTTACTCCAGGAACAATTAATAAAGAACCAATATTTAAGTCAAACATCATAAATGCTGCAAATAATTCCTCTTTGTTTGCATAATCATTTTTATAACTATTAAGACCTTGAAAATTGAACAACAATGGGTAATTTTCATACAAATCAGATTGCATATTTACCAGTTGATTAATATTGGGCGACCAACTTAGGTTGTATTCTCCATTTAAAAATTCTGCAGGATTATAATTCTGATCTATAAAATTTGATGCAGGAATACCTTGAAGATCGCCAGCAGGCCATTCCATCCAAGGGAATAATTCTAATGAGATGTTTCTTGGTCCGATTCCACTACCTGCTTGATATTGCACATATTGATAATTCGAATCACTGGATCTTTCTTTTTTTCTTAGTAAGCCACCAACGGAAAAAGTCCCATCTAATTCTAATGATTTAAAATTAAATGGAACTTTCCATTTAAGATCAATATTGTATGTATTATCATCAATTTTATCTTTAGCTAAATCATTAGTTACCAGCCTATTGTTCAGAATTTCAGTTTGACCATAAAGATTGAGTAATTCTTTAGGATCTCTAAAAACCAAGCTATTCTGATTAATAGTCTCTCCTGAAAGGTCTAATTCTTTAAATGGGAAAATTTTTCTTGTTGAGTCAGAACTTGTATTCGAATAAGATAATTTAACGCTTAGCTCTGTTTTAAAAAAACGAAAATAACTTTCGAGCAAGTGGGTCGAAACATATTTATCATTGGCATTATCGGAGGCTTTTAATGAGAATGGATTTCTGGAATTTAGAAAATTAAAAATTTCTTCTCTTAAAATTTTATTGTTTGGATTAATGTTGATTAAGTTGAAAAGGGAAACATCAATAAAAGGACTTTTATAATCAAGAGTAAGGTTCCCTGCAATGCGTCTTCTAGTTGCATTACTTAAGCTCATGTGAACACCAGAAGTTCTTGAAATATAGCTTTGTTCTCCCGTTAGCTGGCCATTTTCATCTATTTCCTGAACAAGAATTGGATTGGTATATTGACCATTAAAATTATGAGATGAAACAAGTTTTTCCTCAAAAGAACCCTGAAACTTTACCCCAAATTTTTTATTAAAGAATCTAGCAGCACCACCAGCGGTAAATTTGGTGTCTCCAATTTTTGAAAATAAATTATTGTAACCGCCCTCATACATAGCATTAAACTGGGGCACATCTGCTGCCTTGGACAGTCTAAGATCAACTGTACCTCCAATGGCACTAGCCTCCATATCAGGTCGCAAAGTCTTTGAAACTTCAGCACCTGCAAACATTTCATTTTGCATCATACTTAAGTCCACACTCCTGTCTGATGTATTATTTGAAGCTAACTTAACACCAGCTATAGTAATATTGTTCTTTTCAGGAGATACACCACGAATTATTATTTTTTGGGCCTCACCAGAAGAACGTTGCAGTGATATTCCAGGTAAACGTCCAAGAGCCTCGGCTGTATTAGCATCGGGGAGTTCCTGCATTTTTTCAGCAGATACAAGGTTGACAATTTTATTTGAAGAAACTTGTTCTCGTATGGCAGCCATTTGTCCTCTTGCTTGAACCGAAACAACAACTTCATCCAATACATTATCAGACACAAGACCAAAAGAATAATTAAACGGCCCATCGTCACTAATGATTATCTCTCTACGTACCTCTTTAAATCCTATGTAAGAAATTAATAAAGTGTAGGTGCCATTTGGCGCCTCAAAACGAAATATTCCATTATCGTCAGTGGTACCACCTATCGACAATTCATTAACAAAAACAGTAGCAAACGCAAGTTTCTCGTTAAAACTTGCATCTACAACATTGACAGTTATGTTTTGTGTTTGCTGAGCATTGAGTAAACTCCCAATAAAAAGGAATAATATAACGTAAGTAATTCTTAAAAACGAAAATGTTACTTTCATGCTAACTCGATTTTGCTAATCATTACAAAAAAACTAACACGTGTTAGTTAATTATTCAAATTTATGTTTTTTTTTATAATTTGCAAGAAATATAGTATTTTTTTTAAATTATCTTAAAAAGTAATCCTCATGAGCATGAATCTCTTAAAATAAGCTTCGAATCCAATTCCAAATGTAAGGGGGCACTTGCTTCGTTTTTATTATCTATAGATTCCAACAACACATCTATGGCCGCTTTGCACATTTCATTTACAGGTTGTTTTATCGTGGTAATGGAGGTCTCAAAAAGTCTAAAAACGGGGGTGTCATCAAAACTTACAACAGAAAGGTCATGAGGTATTTTCACACCCATATCTTTTAGTTTTTCCAATCCAGAAACACTAAGTTTATTTGTAGTAAATAGAATGCCATCTGCACCCTTTTGGACAACCTTCTCAACAGCACTTTTAACATCCTTTATTACATTACTAAACTTTAATTGTGCAATTAAAGTTTGGTTAACTGAAATATGATTATCAGAAAGCGCGTGCAGATATCCCATTGTTCTATCGTGCATGGTCGAAAGCTGGTTGTTCACATTGATAATAGCTATGTTTTTTCTATTGTTTTTTATCAAACGAATAGTTGCGTCGTAGGCAGCTTTATAATTATTGATGTTTACAGAATTTACTTTTGGGCTATCAATAGATCTATCAATTAAAACAAAAGGGATTTTTTGTGTGTGTAAAACTTCGATGAAGTCAACACAACCTACAGGAGGAACCAAAATAAGTCCATCAAGTCGACGGTTTATAAAATTCTCTAATTGCAGATTGAATTGTTTTTTGTCCTCATTTGAACTACTATACATTATATAATATCCTTTTTTAGAAGCTTCCTTTTCAAGGCGATATGCAATTTGAGAAAAAAAAGCATTTGAGATATCCGCAACAATCAATCCGATGGTGTAACTTTTTCCTGTCTTTAAGCTTTTTGCAATCGAGTTTGTCGTGTAGTTAATGCTTTTTACATACTCAAGCGTCCTATTAGTTAGCTCATCACTGATTCTCATTTCTTTAGATTTGCCATTAATAATGAATGAAAGTGTTGATCTCGATATACCAAGATGATTTGCAATGTCTTTACTTGTAATTTTTTTATTCATGAGGTCACTTATATAACAAATAGCAGCTTAAAGAATTAGAGTAGTGATTAACTGAAATATTTAACTCTTAGATTGTTTTTTTGTACAGATCCAAAAATATAAAAAATAATATATTTATTAATTGAGGAGATATTATACAACATTTCACACAAAAGTTGTGAAATGTTTAACACGAAAGCTAAGCTATGTAAATTAAGTTTTAATTCTCCATAAAGTTAGAACAATAGTAGGTTTGGGACTAGTCGAACCCGCAACCCATAAAGTTGTGGGTAATTTTATATCAAAATTTAAATTCTAAAACTAATTTTACAACTTCAAAAACGTCTGAACTATTACATGCTTGGGTCACGCAATCGGAGAACTGATTCACAGGGATTGGTTCTCCTTTTTTTATGTTTGAAATTTCTTTAGATAAAATCGAAATTGAGCCAAAATAGTGTTCACTTTTGGTGTTAAATATTCTAAGTGATGTATTTTCAATTTTGGCTTGCAACTCTTGAAACAAAATTTATTTCGTATATATTTAAGCATTAAACGTCGATGTGTAATCACAGTTCAACTTCATTGAGTCAAAAGAAAATCAATAATAGCAAAATTTAAAAGTGGTTAAATAAAACGTAATTTATCAAATTGGGGATTTACGAAATTTATTCAATGATAATCCGATGAACAAATTTATTACCACTTAATATTGTTTCTAATAAATAGACACCTTTGCTAATACTAGAGACATCTATGCTGTTTGCATCCTTAACCGATTTCACAATTGCACCTGTTAGAGAATAAACATTAATTTGTTCAGCATTATTATTTATTCGAATAATGCTAGTAGCTGGATTTGGATAGAAAATAACTGATAATTCATTTTCATTTTTTACAGAAGCAGTAGTTTCAGAAATCACTACATTTCCTAATTGACTTTCATTTTGGGGGTTACCTGCGGGGCCGCGTACCATAAACCCATATTGAATGTAAGTGCCGAGATCTAAGTCACTTGCGGATACTTCTATCGTAAAAGATCCTGCTTGGGTTAGTTCATATGACTTAGCGTAAACAACATCCCATGATAGGTTAAAAGCTTTAACAAATGCCTCAACATAATATTGACTATCAATTGTGAAGGATTCTACAGTACCGTTAAATTCTAAATTTTTCCCTTTAAGAGAATTATCTGTCACAAAAGTACTCGCTTCAAGATTTTCAAAATTAAACTCACCATCCTGATTGAACCAATAGCTATTATTTAACTCATTTGCATAAATACTAAAATTAGGCTGTAACGTTAGAGAGGAACTAGAAACAGTTGATTTTAAATCACTAACGCCCCAATTATCACCATTTCCTCCTACTCCGTTCCATGTCATATAACCTGCCCAATCGCTTTGATCTGCACTTAAAGGGGTAATTACATTTAATTCAGATTGGCTCGGCTGATCGGAGGCAACAACGGCTCCCAACGTATTTTCATCACTTGGGTTTGCAGCAGGACCACGAACTATAAATCCGTACTGGATATTAGCGCCTAGGCTTAAATTTGAAGAGGAGGCCTGAACAGAAAAGTTTCCAGTTTTAGATATGGCTACTACGTTTTCAAAAACAGTATTCCAACTTGTGTCAAAAACCTTTATAAAAGCACTTACAGTGTATAGGCTAGAAATTGTATAGGTTGAGATATGTCCATTAAATACTAAATCATTTCCTTGAAGAGAATTATCCGTTATAAACGTACTTGCTTCAAGACTTTCAAAATTACATTCTCCATTTTCATCAAACCAATAGCTATTATTCAACTCATTTGCATAAATGCTAAAATTAGGCTGTAACGTAACAGAGGAACTAGAAATAGTAGATTTTAAATCACTAACGCCCCAGTTATCACCATTTCCTCCTTCCCCATACCAAGTCATATAACCACCCCAGTCTGCTGGATTAGCTGATGTCGGTGTGACATAATTTGTTTGAGAAAAACTGAAAAATGATATTAGAATAATAAAAATAATTGATTTCATTTATATGTAATTATGTTTATGTAAAGTTACCATTGGAACAAGTTGAAAATAAAAAAATAGCTATGCAAGTACCGTATAGAAAATTTAACTTTAACAAATTAAATTTAAATTAAAACAATTACCTATTTTTTTAGATTAATTTTGATAAACTTCATTGGTTAGTTCAACTGGATAGAATAACAGATTTCGGCTCTGTTGGTTGGGGGTTCGAATCCTCTCTCCCTCACGAATAAATCAAAAGCAAGCAAAATCATAAAGCTTGCTTTTTTGATTTTGAGAGATTTTGATTTTCAAAGCGGAGCTTTGTTAGGATCACGTGCTAATTTTTACTTGCATACTTTGAATACCAGTTTAAGGTACAGATACTACCGTTCTAAACCCAGTATGCATACTTCCTGTGTCTGGTGTGGTTTTCATCCGCATACTGTTTCGGTATCCACTGCAATAACTGTCATGACATAAAAAACTACCGCCT
>JAKMFD010000007.1 GCA_022425625.1 Crocinitomicaceae bacterium
TCTACTGGTTGTTGGTTTGGGATTCTCACTCTGCTGCGGTTGGAAAGTTTTTCTTTTTAATTCCTTATTTTCCTTTGGTTTATGGTTTTACTCTCACAAACTTCGTAAAAAACCACTCACTGGAGAACTAGGCGCTACATTACTTACGGTTTCTCCTTTTGCCAGTATTAGTATATACTACATGACTACAAATCTTACGATAATTCTATTCGTTGGTTATATTGCAGCTTTGACATTGACAAGAGAGGTGGTTAAAAGAATGGTTTCTTTGAAAGGAGACCTTATTGTAGGGGAGAAAAGTATTCCTATTATTTTTGGGATTCGCAACTGCAAGTACATTATACTATCTTTTATGATTGCCTCGATGATCATGATTATTGTTTTATTTCCAAAGATTTTGGCCCAAGATATTTCCTATTATTTTGGTGCGAGTTTTACAATGATCTTTATTTCGACTTTTATTTTGCGTGCATCAAAAATACCAACGCAATTTAATCGCATCAATAATATATACAAAGGACTTATTGTTTTGGCAATCGGATCAATATTTTGGTATTAACGCCCATAGTTGTGTAGTGCTGACTCAGGAGTTTTTTGGAGGTAGAGGCTCTTTTTTTCATAAATAAGTACCTCTTCTTCACTCAGTTCCAATAGCGGTTTAAGTATTTCAAATTCTGCAATTATTGCATTTTTCGGGCTACTGAAAGCATAGGTATAAAGAACATCGTTTTTAATCCCTTGTTTAATTTCTTTTAAGGCTTCGGAAAACATATTAGAATGTGCAGAATATATAACAATGGCAGTAAGCAACCTGCTATGCAAACCAGAACCCAAAGCGCTTTCTTGTGCGCAATCGCAGCATATATCATAGCAGTAAGTAGTATAATTATGTTTAACGGAACTCCAAGCATCAAAGATAATATCAAAGCCCCCTTTGATCTTCAGGCTTGTTTCATCAGGCTCCCCATTTAACAGGTGCTTAGAGGCATGATCGAATATGAATTGCATATTTGGATATACCAGAAGATGAAAATCACCGGCGTCAGTTTCATTAAATTGAAAGCCAAGAAGGGATTTGTTTAGATCTTTTAAGATTTGTTCTATGGTTAATCCTTCTGACCAAATTTTATTTAGTTCAAAATTATTAGCTAAAAGTGCGCTAACTTCTCCTTGTTCTCTGAATAGCCAATCTACTGTAGATGTATCGTGACAGTTCTCTAGTGAATCATAAAAATCATTTACTCTTTTGTGTAGGGTTTCGTCTTCAGAAAAATATTTATTCAATGTCGGCAATGCTGCATTAAAAACATCACTTTGCTGGGTATACCCGATAAACGCCTGAAGAAATAAAATTATACCAATAGAGACTTTGTACATTTTTTTTTCAATTTAACAGCCTGTGAACTCCCTCATATATAACATACCGAGGGGCGTGATTCGAATCGATATTACTTCTTCACTAGGTATTTCACCTGTTGGATCTGATATGAACCATGAAAAAGATTTTTCATCACTTTCGAATTGCACACCTTCTTCTTCATTGCGGCCATATTGACCTAATAACTGAAGAGCGATTAGATTAAAATTATTTTGTAATATAAAAGGGATAAGATAGGATTTATCATAGGATACTTTACCACCAAAATAAGTGTAGCAAGTAATGCCGTTGTCAAATACTTGTCTTATTGCTTGTCCGGGAGAATAATCTCCAGGCCATTCAACAACCTCTTGAAAAATTTCTTTACCCGAATCAATTAATTTTTCAATATTAAAAGGCTTCATCTTATTTAAGTAATGTTCAAGAACGTAGCCAATGTTTTCCCCATATTTAACTTTTATAAATGGACTTCTGAACACGATTAAAGGATCGCGTAAAACAGTATCACTAAAACAAATAAAGTCTTCAGAATAAGTTTCGATTAGCTCAAGAATTAACAGTTGATCTCCCTGAGGTACAATGGATAGAATTGTTGATGCAATGTTAGGCTTTGAATGTAACTTGATCCCATCATATTTCCATGCATAAACCTCTTGATTTTCTAAATAGTTGTGGTGATAACATTCCATTTCATACTGAGCAAATAATGAAAAATTACTAATAAGAAGCAATGGTATAAGCAAAATCCCTTTCATGTTTTGTTTTTTTTAAATGAATGCAATAGCCGTACCAAAGTAGTTATAATTCAATCTCGTTACAAATGACGATAAACAAAAGCGTTAATATTCATTCCTGCTCCAACAGACGCAAATAGTAGAACATCACCTGATTTGATTTGATGCCCCTCTAACTTTCCTTTTACAATCAAATCAAAAAGTGTAGGTACAGTTGCCACAGAGCTATTACCTAATTTATGTATACTCATAGGCATAATGCCTTCGGGTGCTTTGATACCATATTGTCTGTAAAACCTATGAATGATGGCTTCATCCATTTTTTCATTGGCCTGATGAATCAATATTTTTGTAACATCTTGAATATCAATATCACTTTTATCTAAGGCCACCTTCATTGCTTTAGGTACATTGTTAAGTGCAAACTCGTATATTTTACGTCCATACATTTTGATATAATTAGTGTTGGTGTTTTTTTCAGGATGGTAGGAGGGGCCGTAGAACAAGTAGTGTGCTTCTTCAATAGTGTGGCTTTGTGCAGCAGTACTTAATATACCAGAAGTTTTATCAGGAGACTTCTCAAGAATACATGCAGCAGCGCCATCAGAATAAATCATAGAATCTCGATCATTTGGGTCTACAACTCTAGACAATGTTTCAGAACCAATTACCAATATTTTCTGAGCTAAACCTGACTTAATAAAAGCGTCGGCGTGAATTACTGCCTGAACCCATCCTGGGCATCCAAAAATCAAATCATAAGCTACACAATTCGGATTACTGATTTTTAAATTATGTTTAACCCTAGATGCAATACTTGGAAGAAAGTCACACTGATTTGAAGTTGCACTGACATCACCGAAGTTTTGAGCAAGAATAATATAATCTATAGTTTCAGGATCTACACAGGCATTCTTAATTGCAATTTTTGCAGCTTCAGTTGCGATGTCGCTATTCTGAAGTTCATTACCAATGTATCGACGCTCTGAAATCCCAGTAATAGCTTCGAATTTTTCTATGATCACATCATTGCCGTAGGGCAGAGGTCTTTTGTTTTCATCATAAAAGCTAGCGTTTATAAAGTCAGCATTGGTTTTAGTGATTTTTGGAATATAGCTACCTGAACCAGAAATTAAGTTATGCATGAAGTGTAGGGCGTTTATTTTTAATATATAATTAGTGTCATTTTAACACTAAGGTATTAAAAATATGAAGAGATAGTTAAAGTTAAACTTTAATTATTATTTCCAATCACCGATTTTAGATAAGCTTAGGACATATATCTTCTCGCCGTCATCTAGAAGGTAATCACGCTTAACAAATTGAACAATAATTTTGTCAGCAGAGCCTCCAAGACTACCATCAACAGCCTCAAAAACTGTTATTTTATAGATGTCATTACTAAGGGATTCATTTATGTTATATGACAGGGCGTCTTCATTTCCGCCAGGATATGCAATATTGGAATTCATGCAGCCCCTAAGACTTGTTCGGTCAAGATATATGACTGCTTGCGAGTTGTCTCCATTTAACTCTGTTTTTAGTTGCGCAATACAGCCTATCGGAACTTGCTTACCATTCACGTAAAACTGGCCTTGTTCAATAGAGTAATTTAGTGCAATAGACTGAAAAATATCTTTTTTCATTAATATCTCTAACTCTTTTTCGTTAAAACTAAGTTCATTTCTAATGAGATTGAACTCATCTATAACAGCAGCCTCATCCATTGGAAAGCCATCATTATAAAGGATGTAATTTTTCATTGTCGATTTAATCGATTCAAGTTCATCTATAAATACCGCATAATTTTCCGAAAACTGATTTATTCTCCTTAATAGTGCATATTGCTCGCCGCTTCCGAGCCTGTTTGAACCTGGACATGCGCAACATTCAACCATTTGAAAACTCGGCGATTCATCTTCTACTACCCCCCAAGTATCTGTTATAATCTTTAGGGCTATGTCGTCTTGAATTCCTTGGGTATTTGATGCTGCAGTAATAATAGGTTCATAATTTGGTCTTACATAAAACATGGTGCATTCGCCAGCACATGTGAAATCAAACCCGGGCAAATTGAATGTTTCAAGAACTAGAATGGCTTCAAACATATCATTTTCATAGGACTCAAAACCATCTTCTTCATCTAGATCAACTCCATGAGTGAGTGCTTCGCATAGATCACGAAGTTCATAAAAAAGTTCTTCAGTATCAAATGGATTGGATACCTGATTTAAATCTTTATAGAAACTTTGAAGTCTTTTTTTGAGTAGGGTATCCCCTGAATAATATTGCTCAATCCAATTAAAAGAGATATCAGGAGTGATAGAATCTTCCTGAGCATTAAAAGAATTAATGAATAATAGTAGAAAAGATATAAGAATCAAAAATTTCATAATCTAGATTGAAGTTTTGCTTGTTGCTATGAACAATAGTTGTACCAAAAATAGTAAAATGAAAGCTAATCCATATTTAGCTTTAAGTTGATCGGATCTTAAAATTTATGATGTAAGCTGACTTGAAGCTGATTCTTACCTTGACTATCCGTAGTTTGATTCATCAATCCAAATTGAACTCTTAGACCATTTTTAATAACATATCCAATTGCCGCATAAGCTCTGTTACGGTCAAATATTTCGACAGAATTATTGTTCCCAATTTCTCTCTGACCATTGATGAATATTTCATTATACAAGGCAAGGTATATGGCCTTTTTTTCTAATATCTTCTTATTTAAGGGGATATTGAGAAATAGGTTGTATCGATAACGCGTACGAAGGTCCTGATTTTCAACAAATCTTTGCTCGTAACGAAAACGATGATTGGTGTAGATTCGACTCCCAAATTTTACTGGATATAATGCCTCCTGATAAATCCGGTGTTCTCCTGATGTTGCATTATCGGTTCCAATCGCTCCAGAAGTTATATTTCCATAACCTAAGGTGAATTTAATTTGTGTATTTTTCGGCTTATAGGTAATCCCACTCCTTATCAGCAACTGTTCGAGGTCACCACCTAGATTCCAATTTCGATATTGCAAATCACCTTGAATTCCCCAAGGACCATCCTTAAATGTGGTATTATAAAAATACATATACCACGCACCGAGCTGATCAGTTGATTCTTGAGCCTTCAGTGTTTTTGAAAAAAAGAATGTTAACAGAATTAGAATATAAGTGAGGTGTTTTATCATGGCTAATTATTTGTTGTAAACAACATTTAAAACAAGGTAAAGTTTAGTTAATCTAAGTGATTCAAAAATAATAATTAGCGCATACTATTCCAAAGACTTCTTATTTCTATAGAATTTATAACAGTTTCAATATCTTCATCTTTATGGAGATGGATTGAAATTATTTCTTCTCCGTTAATTGGGAGATCGAAAAAATTATTTGAAAAATTAGACGAGCTATTGCAGGTCACATGAACACCTTTCGCGAATTGTTCACTTTTAACGGTTACAAAAAGCACCTTGTTTTTGTCATAGCTACTAGTAAAACTTATGTTAGGTGGTGGAAGCTCTAGTTCCTTAAATGACTTGAAATAGATGTTTTTAGAGGAGTTTACTGATTGTCCATCGGTCAAGCTCAATTGAAGGTATGTGAAAAACTTATCATTATTTTTTGGCAATCCTTCCTTAGGAATTGTGAGAACTACTTTCGACTCATTAGGTTTTAAGCTAACCTTCTGATTCCAGTTTAATATTTTTTCAATATCCTTAAACTCGGACAGGCTAATATTTAATTCTCCGTGAAAGGATGTAGTCAGGTCTGAAACCACACTGATTTGGAGGTTGCTATCAATAAATTCATGGCTTAAAATAACTGGAGCAAAGCTTTCTTTGACCTTATAGTGTAATGCTTTCCATTTTCCATAATAATCAATACTCGACCATGAAGCGCCTGGCCAACAATCGTTGAGCTGCCAATATAAAGTCCCCATACATCGATCTTTGTTTCTTCTATGCGCTTCAATTCCTATCTGAATACCTTCCGCCTGTAAAAGCTGGCTCAAATATAATTGCGCTTCGAAATCGATAGGTTTGCGAAAGGATCGATTCATATATTCCTCAATGGTTGCATTTCCAATACTCGAACGCTGATGTGCTTTCATTACCTCTGAATAGATACTTCTGTCCTGTTTCGTAGCATATTTTTGAAAGCTGGCGTATTCTGGAAATGATTGGAAACCATATTCACTCATAAAACTTGAAATCTTCATATTAAAATTGTCAAAAGGTTCCTTTCCCCACCAAACACCCCAATAATGAGTGTCTCCATGTGTGTATTCTTCGGGGCGGCCTTCGGAGGCACTAGGAGAGGAGGCCCAATAATCAGCTTCTTTATGGTATTGACGCACTACTGAAGGTAGTATTGTATGAAATAAGCTTTCGTAATTGAGCCATATTTGTTTAGCAACTTTAGGGGATTGTTCTTTGTTTGCAGCTTGTTCCCATCCCCATCTTTTCCATGCCGCGAGGACTTCATTGTTGCCGCACCACAATGCGATCGATGGATGCTTACTTAGTCGCTTTACATTGTCAATGGCCTCTTGTTTTACATTCTCTAAGAAAGCATCGTCTCCAGGATACATCGCACAAGCAAACATGAAATCTTGCCAAACCAAAAGACCTAGCGAATCACAAAGCTTATAAAAGTAATCGTCTTCGTATACACCTCCGCCCCAAACACGTATCATATTCATATTGGCTGCCGCTGCTGCACCCAAAATCCTTTCATAATCGCTGCGTTTGATACGCGGAAGGAAGATGTCTTGAGGTATATAATTGACCCCCTTTGCAAATATTGGGATATCGTTGACGATGAAATAGAAATTGGGTTGACCAATTGTACTGTCTGCTATCAGCGAAATATTTCTAATGCCAAAATCCTCAGAAACAGCGCTTACTATTTCTTTACGCTTTATATTAACTTTAATATTATAAAGGTGTTGTTTACCGAGCCCATTGGGCCACCAAAGCTTTGGGTTATCTATTTTAATCGGAATACTGAAATGCTGTTTTCCTTTTTGAACACGAAGCTTAGAACTATTAACTATTTCATTGTCAAGCTTTAATTCAATTAGTGTGTTGATGTTTCTAATGCTAGATTCTATTCCAATTTCAGCAATTACATTCGCTACATCACCGTTGAGACTTGTCTTCAATCTAAAATCACATATTCTAAAATCATCCCATGAGCGTAATGTGATGGGTCTCCATATTCCGGACGTCACCAATCTAGGACCCCAATCCCAACCATAATGATAAGCGGCCTTTCGTGTATGAACATTGATACGCTTGCCTCCGGGTACTTCACCAGTTTCCGCTTGGTCATTCGCAGAAACGGGTAAGACATAATCCAATGAATCATAAAGTGCTAACCCCTTTCGAATGGGGGATTCTAGAATCACACGCAAAACGTTGTTTCCCTCGAGTAGGTATGGCTTAATATTTACCGTGTAGGTACGGTGCATGTTGTTACTATTCAATATTATACTGTCATTTAAGCAAACAGTAGCATAAGTATCCAAACCTTCAAAATTCAATTCCTGATTTTGCTTATCGAAAGAAAGGCTATCGATAAAAAATGTTGTTTGATAGATCCAATCTTTCTTATCAATCCACTGTAATTTTCGTTCATTTAATCTATAGTAGGGGTCTTCGATAATACCATTGTCCATTAAATCAGTATGCACCGTTCCCGGAACCGAAGCTGGTAGCCAAGCAGCACCATCAAATGCCTTGAACTTCCAGCCAGTATTGATTTGCTGGACTCTTTCTGCAGATTGTGCAATAATAACAACCGTGAAAAAGATAAAGTAACAGTTTAAGATGAATTTAAGCATCCTTAAATATAAGAAGTGTAGCAAAATAATCTTTAGCCATTAAATCAAAATTATTTCATTTTTGACCGTTTTCTTCAAGCCTTTTGGTAGCGAACTTTCTCGATATTCTCCTCCGCTAAGTATGTTTTTACGAGCTTAAATCCAAAACCTTCATATAAACTTCTTGCCGGTGAATTGTTTTTACCGGTCTCAACAGTGAATTTTCTTGTGTCAAACTTTTCCATGACAAATATAATTAACGCTCTTGCAATACCCCTTCTGAAATACTCGGGATCTACAACTAGACTTTGTATATGCATGGAGAATTCTTCATTTTTCATTTCAATTACAGCTGTGAGTCTATCATGATCATAAAACCCAAAAAAATCATTATTGGATTCTTTATAAGACGAAAGCGTTCTAGAAAGCGGAGGGAAGTTCTTAGCTCCCAAAAGTTGTGCTTCAACTTTATAGGAGCGCTGAAAAACAATTTTAAGCTTCTCAGCATTAGAATTTGAACGATGATCTATTTTCTGAATCATAGTACACAACGTTTATCTCCTTCCTCTTCTAAAGCCAGGATTTTGCGCGCCTCTTTTTTTATTTCTATTGGCGAAAAACTCTTGTTTTTTACGTTGCTTTTCTTTTTCAAACTCCTTTTTTTCAGCAGCGTTCATCGGCTTGTCTGTTTGTGGGAAGGGATGGTCATCAATTACAGAAATCTTTTGCTTGGTTAGCTTCTCTATATCACGAATGTAAGCCAATTCTTCAGCATCGGAAATAGAAATTGATATACCGTTTTCTCCCGCACGGCCACACCGACCAATGCGATGGACATATGTTTCTGATTCGTTTGGGATATCATAATTAATCACATGTTGAAGTTTATCAATATCGATTCCTCTTGCTGCAATATCCGTTGCCACAAGAACATTCACTTTACCTTGCTTAAACTCTTTTAGTGCTCGCTGTCTTTGATTTTGGGACTTATCACCATGAATAGCAGCACTATTTATATCTTTCTTTTTGAGATTTCTAACAATACGATCTGAGCCATGTTTTGTCCGAGAAAAAACTAAAACTTGCTCAATCTTCGGGTCTTTAAGAATATGCAGAAGTAGCGCTGGTTTATTGGACTTATTGGTCTTGTATAAAAACTGTTGTATTGTCTCGGCCGTAGAAGAAACTGGATTAACCGCAATTTTTTGCGGATTTCTTAAAATTTGCCTTGACAACTCAACGATATTTTTTGGCATGGTGGCCGAAAAGAACAAAGATTGTCTTTGTTTTGGAAGTTTGGCAATAATCTTTTTAATGTCATGAATAAAACCCATGTCTAGCATTCGATCGGCCTCGTCTAGTACGAAATATTGAATATCGTTCAGTGAAATAAAACCTTGATTCATGAGATCTAACAGACGTCCAGGAGTCGCCACAAGAACATCAACACCTCTATGCATAGCATTCACTTGGGCGCCTTGTTTCACACCTCCAAATATAACTGTGTTTTTGATTTGTGTATACTTAGCATATGCCGTAAAACTTTCTCCAATCTGAATAGCTAGCTCTCTTGTAGGAGTAACAATTAATGATTTTACCCGCCTTCTGCCACTCGTAATTTTATTATCCTTTGCTAAATGCTGTATAATAGGTATGGCAAACGCAGCCGTCTTTCCTGTGCCTGTTTGTGCACTACCCAAAACATCTTGGTTGTTGAGTATGAGTGGTATTGCTTTTTCTTGTATTGAGGTAGGGTGGGTGTAATTTTGGTCTTCCAAAGCTTTAAGTATGGAAGGGATTAATTTTAGGTTTTCAAATTTCATAAGAATCGTTCCATCAAGAACGTAATGTTTAATGCGATGTAAATGTAAGGATATTAAAAAAAACGTTCACGCTCTTTTATTACATTACTTTTAGAGGCTCGTAAAGGTTCCGACATTTGTCGTAAAAAGAACTTAATAAGCCCTCTAAACGGTATGGTCAAGTATTTTCGAACAATTGGAACTGCCTCTCTATTTAGGCGATAATAATCAGAAAGTGTATGTCTTCTGTATTGCAAAATATCCTCAAGATCATCACTGTCCATCATATAACCGCAATGAAAGTTTTTTTCAGCAAAAGTCTTTTCCGGGAAGTTCAATTTACCCAAACCATTAATTTTGAAATTTTCCTCAAGTAATTCCCTGTAGCTTGTTCTAAAAGATTTTCCTCCGCCAAGGTTAAAGATTTTCTTGGACAGCATTTTTTTTCGTTCTAGTCCATTTACAAAAGCTCTTGCCGCATCAGATGGGGTGGTGATTTCCATAGGTGTATCTAAAGGCATATGAAACATGAGCCCTGTTATCTTATGGTTGTTCACGCCGAGTATTGCTGTGAGTCTAAAAATTGTCCAATCTAATCGTGAATTACGAACAGCTTTTTCTGCTTTGATTTTAGATTGAACATAGAAATCCTCATCGTCGTTATGCAAAGGATCGGATACCCTTATCTCAGGGTTTTTCAACCGATCTCCATAAATTGCAACTGACGAACTAAACATGAAAAAAGCTTTAGGACAGTAGTTTTCCAAATGACGAATCAGCAGCTGCGTTCCTAAAAAATTGACTTCATTCGTCTTTAATTCAGATTTATAAGCAATAGGTGGTATGATTGCTGCAAGATGTATAACCGTATCATAAGGCTCACAGATTTGTTTCAAACTCTCCTCGTTTGATAAGTCACCATAGATAATTTTGACTTGTTCAACATAAGCCTTAAAGCGCTTTTTATTTTTCCTGCTATTTCTAATAAAAATAGTGAGATTGCACTTTTCAGTGTTTAGCAATTGCTGAAAAACCTCGAATCCAATTCCGCCACTTGCACCAGTAAGAAGTACGTTGTAGGCCATTGGTTACAATATATATGGAATGATTGCTTTTCTTTTTTGAGGATAGGCTTCAAAATATTCATTATACCAAGAATGATGATTTAAAGCACGTGGTATTAAATTACAAGCGGTCCATATTGCAAACGAAAGTGCAGATATATTCCATGCGAGTATTGCAAATCCAATCCATTCAATAATTTCACCGAAATGAT
>JAKMFD010000008.1 GCA_022425625.1 Crocinitomicaceae bacterium
ATATCATATTCACCAACGTTAGCATAAGTTTGATCATCTGGGTTCGCGATATTCTGCGTATTACCGTTTCCAAAGTCCCAATTGTATGAATAGTTTGGCTGTTCATCTCCGTTGAATTGAAAAGACAACGTTAACGGAATCGTACAACCTAATCCAATTGGATCAAATTCAGCGCTGGGAGTTGGTAATATTGTAATGTAGTTATCCTTAATTTCAGGATCTGCCGCGCCACTTGCATTTGTCGCTACTAAAATCACTGTATACGTTCCAGGTAAGGCATAAGAATGAGAAACAGATTCATCTGTCGATGAATTTCCATCTCCAAAATCCCAGACAAAACCTTGTATAGGACTCCCTCCATTGGTTTGAGAACTATTCGTAAATAATATATTTTCTCCAACACAAGCCACAAGAGGGCTCGCCGAAAAGTCAGCAATAGGCGCCTGCGATTTATTTATAAAGCATATAAATAAACCAAAAAAAAGGAGAGCTCTTTTTAAAAACATAACACGTTTAGTGATCTAAAGATATGAATTTGACGTATTTATTGCCAAATAAGACGCATTAGCTTTAAACTAAAATAGAGGAATACCATCGTCTAATGCTCTCGTAATCCTCATTTTTCCGTGTTGCTAGATCTCTAATTTGTTCTTCATTTACTTTACCAAGCCCGAAGTATTTTGCGTTTGGATGTGCAAAATACCAGCCGCTAACAGAGGCGGTTGGTGTCATAGCGAGGCTCTCAGTTAAAGAGATTTCAGTATTTTTCGTAACGTTAAGTAATTCAAATAAACCGATCTTTTCTGTATGATCGGGACAGGCAGGATAGCCCGGTGCGGGTCGGATCCCTCTATATTTTTCCTTAATTAAATCCTCGTTAGAAAGTTTTTCAGATTCTGCATAGCCCCAAATTCTTGAACGAACCTCAAAGTGAAGGTACTCTGCAAAAGCTTCGGCCAATCTATCGGCAAGTGCTTTTAGGAGAATAGCATTGTAGTCATCATGATCTGCCTCAAATTTTTCAATGTGAGGGTTAATCCCGATGCCACTTGTAACCGCAAAAGCGCCAATGTAGTCGATCGTCCCAGATTCTTTTGGTGCAATAAAGTCTGCCAGCGCAAAATTAGGTTGTGATTGTGCTTTCTTGGTCTGCTGCCGAAGCGTTCTTTGGGTGTATAACGTTTTTGTTCTATTTACATCTGAATAAATCTCAATATCATCTCCCACGGAATTGGCTGCGAAGATACCTACCACTCCTTTAGCACTAATCCAATTTTCTTTTTCGATTTTTTGAAGCATTTGTCTTGCATCTATAAATAGCTTTTGAGCTTCGGCGCCCACAATGCTATCGTCAAGAATGTTTGGATATCGACCATAAAGCTCCCAAGTTTGAAAGAAAGGGGTCCAATCTATAAAAGGTAGTAATGTTGAAATTGAAATACCATCTATAATCTCAGTCCCTAACCTGTTCGGTTTTGCAATTGTCTCACCATTAAATTTAAGCACTGCTCTATTTTCGCGTGCAACATTGATTGAAATGAGCTGTTTGGCTTTTAAATGTTTTTCATGTTGGGTTCTGACTTTTGCATAATCTATTTTGACCTCATCAATAAATGCTTTCTTTTTCTTTCCCATCAGCTGTTCGGCTACGGTTACAGATCGTGATGCATCTAATACATGAACTGCTTGACCATTCGAGTAATGCTCATCGATTTTCACAGCAGTATGCACTCTAGATGTAGTTGCTCCTCCAATCAATAAAGGATAGCTAAGTTTGGCTTTTTCCAGCTCCTGTGCCACATGAACCATTTCATCTAAAGAAGGAGTTATAAGACCGCTCAGGCCGATAATATCAACCTGTTCTTCTTTTGCTTTTGCTATTATTGTTTCAGCTGAGACCATGACGCCGAGGTCAATAATTTCATAGTTATTACAGCCTAATACTACCCCAACGATGTTTTTTCCGATATCGTGAACATCTCCTTTAACTGTAGCTAATAATATTTTGCCAGAAGATTCTATTTTACCTCCTTTTTCCGCTTCAATAAAAGGTAATAAATAAGCAACTGCTTTTTTCATTACTCGAGCTGACTTGACAACCTGAGGAAGAAACATTTTACCACTTCCAAAAAGATCTCCAACGACATTCATTCCATCCATTAAGGGTCCTTCGATAACTTGAATAGGTCGCTCGTGATTTCTCCGACACTCTTCAACATCTTCGTCAATGAACTCGACAATACCTTTAATTAATGCATAAGCAAGTCTTTGGTTAACTTCTTGCTCTCTCCAAGATAGATCAATGGTTTTTTTCTTGCCGCTGCCTTTAACAGTTTCGGCATATTCTAAAAGCCTTTCAGTCGCCTCTGGTTTTCGATTTAATAAAACATCCTCGACATATTCCAATAATTTGGGTTCTATATCAGAATATATTTCTAACATACTTGGGTTTACAATTCCCATGTCCATTCCATGTTCAATGGCGTGGTATAAAAATGCAGAATGCATGGCTTCTCTCACTTTGGTGTTTCCACGAAAAGAAAAAGATACATTTGAGACTCCTCCACTGACGTGTGCTCCATCTAGATTCTCTTTAATCCATTTGGTCGCACGAAAGAAGTCCAAGGCATTTGAATTATGTTCTTCCATCCCAGTAGCTACGGGAAAAATATTTGGGTCAAAAATTATATCTTGTCTATTGAACCCTACGGTTTCAGTAAGAATATCATAGGAGCGTTTACAGATCTCAATGCGTCTTTCGTAAGAGTCAGCTTGTCCATTTTCGTCAAAAGCCATAACAATTACAGCAGCACCATAAGTCTTGATCGTTTTTGCTTGTGCAATAAAAGCAGCCTCGCCTTCTTTGAGGGATATCGAATTTACAATACCTTTTCCTTGAATACATTTAAGTCCAGCCTCAATTATTTCCCATTTGGAGCTATCAATCATTAACGGCACTCTCGCAATGTCTGGTTCAGCCGCAATCAGATTTAAAAAGGTTACCATTGCCTCTTTTCCATCAATCATTCCTTCATCCATATTCACATCAATGATCTGGGCACCACCATTGACCTGCTCTAATGCAACAGCAATCGCCGACTCATAATCTCCTGATTGAATAAGCCTTAGGAATGCTCTTGAACCTGTTACGTTTGTTCGTTCTCCTATATTTATAAAATTACTTTCTGAAGTAACAATTAAAGGTTCTAAACCAGAAAGCATAAGTGTCGTTTCTGCCATAATCAATACTTTCGAGGTTTATAGTTTTCTGCAAGTGTCGATATTTTTTGAATGTGTTCTGGAGTTGTACCGCAACAGCCTCCAATAATATTCATTAAACCTTCATCAAGAAATTCTTTAATTTGCGCAGCCATTTGTTCAGGTGACTCATCATAACCGCCGAATGCATTCGGTAATCCCGCGTTTGGATGGGCGCTAACAGCAAATGGAGCCGTTTTATTAAGGATCTGCAA
>JAKMFD010000087.1 GCA_022425625.1 Crocinitomicaceae bacterium
ATTTGAAAATAGATCTAAATAGGTTGAGTATTCCTTTAGATCTAGGAGTGTTTGTTTTTTCATTTAATCCATAGTTTTATTCACACTATGGCTCTATCAACTTGCAATGGATAATAGCTTACGAAACATGAGTTTTTCTAGTCTTTATTATGACGTATTCGCTATTATTTAGGTTGCGCTATTTATTTGGATTTAGACAGGTTTAACAATTCCATAACATTGGGAAATTGAATGGAATAATACAACTCGATGATTTACAACTGATTGCTTGTTTTTATGTTAAAAATTAATTTTTTATCAATTCATAAATACGACATAGGCATTTAATGAGGTCGCAATAAATAACCAAATCACGTATGGTAAAAGTAATAAGGAGAAGCCTTTTTGTGAGGACCTATATCTAAAAAGAAAATAAGTGACAAGCTTAGTTAATGCTACAATGACTATTAATCCTATGATTGGATTATGTAGGTGAAAGAATATTGGATTCCAAGCCACGTTTAGCATCCATTGTATGGCGTATAAAATAATAACAGTCTTTACCGATTTAGTTTTGGCATATAATGTTGCCATATAGACTGAAAAACAAAGCATGATTGTTGTCCAAGCAAAACCAAACACCCATCCGGGCGGTGTCCAAGGGGCTTTATTTAATTCAGTATACCAATTTGAACCCGCACCACTCCCTGCAAAAAGGCCACCAAGCGCTAATGCTCCGAAATTAAGGAAGAGAAAACCAATAATTTTTAACCACATAAAGACTATTTAAAAAGTAAGGTATAAAAAAAGCCTGTCATAATTGACAGGCTCTTAAAGACATATATGTTTAATAATCCTTAGATTACTTTTACATTCAATGCATTTAATCCTTTAGGACTCTCTTCAATATCGAAGCTTACTTTATCTCCTTCATTGATTTCATCTACTAATCCGTTCGCGTGAACAAACACGTCTTTATCTCCATCATCTGGAACGATGAATCCAAAACCTTTTGAATTATTGAAGAATTTTACTGTACCGTTACTCATATTTTATATATTTTATTAGATGGCAAATGTAGGGTATTATTGTCAGTGTACCTAAAAATCCAAGAAATTCACGAATATTTTTTTTAATTCGAAAAAAAAGAGCTGAACTTTTTTGTTGCTTTTACTAATTCAATACTTTTAAAAAGTGTTTTTTCTTTCAGATAAAATAGAATTCCCTGAGGTACATTTTGCAGATCAAAATGGCATGCTAGCCGTAGGAGGTGATTTGACAATAGCCAGACTAAAATTGGCCTATGCAAGTGGTATATTTCCGTGGTATTCTTCGGGTGAGCCTATCTTATGGTTCAGCCCAGATCCGAGAATGGTACTTTATCCTGAAGATTTGAAAATTACCAAAAGCATGAAGCAAGTGCTTAAGTCCCATCGTTTTCGAATTTCATACAATGAAGCTTTTACAGAAGTCATCTCTCATTGTAAAACCATTGATCGTTCTTCTCAAGGAGAAAGCGGTACTTGGATTACAAATGAAATGAAAGAAGCCTACATTGCCTTGCATCATGCTGGAATCGCAAAGTCCATTGAGGTTTGGGAAGGTAAGGAATTGGTGGGTGGACTATATGGCGTTGAAGTTGGGAAGGTTTTTTGTGGAGAAAGTATGTTTTCTAAAGTAAGCAATGCCTCAAAGCTGGCATTTATACATTTGGTTCGAGAAAATCATTACAGTTTGATTGATTGCCAGATTTACAACCCACACTTGGCTTCATTGGGAGCCAAGGAAATCAATCGCGCTAAATTTTTAGCCGTGTTGAAGCAGTAATTAGTTTTTGCTTTTATAAATACTTTCGACTTCTTTTATGCGCTCCATTACACATCCTGCAACAGCTTCAAAATCCTTGTGATATTTATTTGAACATTTCACGGCCTGAAGATTGGTGCTGATGGTTATCTCCAATAAAACAAGTTCTGTCTTATACTTAACTATATTAGGAAATTCACTGAGAAAGTTGATTGCATCTTCCTTTTTACGAAAAACAGAAACCTTATCTTTCATTATAGAATCATAAAAGATACCATGCTTTTCATAAAGGGAGCTGTAGGAATTATACGAGACGCTTCTAGATTTATATCGGAATAGACCTGTAACTGCGGAGTAATAGTTAAGATTTTTCTTTTCAGCTACCTTATAGCCAACAAAAGTTTCTTGTTCTAGAGGTTCGAAATCACTGTATCTACAGAGCAGTTCTTCACAAAGCTTATTGGATGCGTTCATAGTGCTTAAGTTTACATCGTAATGTAAAAGTACTTAGTTATTGTCTTTATAACACCAACTAAATAAGTTTATTTAAAAATTACGTGGAAATTACTAGCTGGGATTTTGTGTAAGAAGATTAATTCTTGTTTTCGTAGAACTTTATTTGATTATGCAGCGTTATGAAAAGTAAACGACACAATACAAATGCTTAGTTACTCCACTTATATTCATCACTCTTCTCAAAAATGGGTAACTTTTGTGCACGGTGCAGGTGGTAGTAGTTCAATTTGGTTTCGTCAAATACGTGCTTTTAAAAAAGAATTTAATGTTCTATTGGTGGATCTACGAGGTCATGGGAATAGTAAAATACGATCTCATGAACAGGATAAGAAAGATTATACTTTTGAGGTGATTACCAACGATATAGTCGAAGTATTAGATCACCTGTGTATAGAACGGTCACATTTTGTGGGTATTTCATTAGGTACAATTTTAATTCGAGATTTGGCCGAGAGGCACCCCGAAATGGTTGAAAGTATGGTACTAGGTGGTGCTGTCTTGAAATTAAATACGCGATCTAAATTACTTATGGGTTTTGGTAACTTCTTTAAATCTGTAGTTCCGTATATATTTTTATATAAGCTTTTTGCTTTTATCATAATGCCTAAGAAAAACCATAAAGAATCTCGACTCTTGTTTGTTAACGAGGCGAAGAAACTTTATCAGAA
This sequence comes from Crocinitomicaceae bacterium, assembly GCA_022425625.1. Lineage (GTDB taxonomy): Bacteria > Bacteroidota > Bacteroidia > Flavobacteriales_D > Crocinitomicaceae > UBA952. The sequence continues at coordinate 2,970 of JAKMFD010000087.1, forward strand.
AGAGTTTATTCGTTGGTATAAACTGACCGCACAATTAAATCCAATATTGCGCTTATTCCGTTTAAAAGACATCAATATTCCTACATTATACGTGATGGGGGAGCAAGATCATTTGTTTTTACCATCTATTAAAAAAGTCATTACGGGTCACCAGAGTGCCCAGCTTCATATAATAAAAAATTGTGGTCATGTCGTGAATGTTGAGCATCCACTTGAGTTTAATAAAGAGGTCCTTTCTTTTCTAAAAATGAAAAATTGATTATTCTCCTATAATCTCTATAACCGCCGGCCCGATTTCCTCAACCCATTCCGCATATTGTATGCCGCTAGGATGAAGGTTATCAGACGCAAGTGCGCCATCTGAAGCTCCTAATGTTCTTGATATTTCTGTTATGTTAATGTAAGGTATGTTCAAAGCTTGACAGCGGGATCTAGCATATTCATTATAATCATCTAACTCCTGAGCAATAGTTTCACTATTATTACTTCCAAACGGGGTTACTCCATAATCTGGAATCGAGACAACAAAAATGCGGTTTGAACCTACGGCATCAATCATTTGATTGATCAATTCATCGAACTCATTGGCATATATTTCAAAAGGTATTCCTGAAAATTGATTGTTCACACCTATCAAAAGTGACATCAAATTATAATTTTCTAAGCTTGAGTCTTCAATGGCATTCAACAGATCACTTGTCTTCCAACCCGTTTGTGCAATAATATCAGTTTTTTCAATAGTGTAACCGTCTTGTTCCAGTTTTGAACTGAGCTGATTCGGCCAGCGATCGAGGGTATCCACACCTTGGCCAATAGTATATGAATCGCCCAATGCTAAATACTGAATCGGTTCATTATTCGTCTGAGTTTCCGCTTTTTCTTGACAAGAAATTAGCATGAACATCATTGTAAATTGAA
>JAKMFD010000013.1 GCA_022425625.1 Crocinitomicaceae bacterium
GCTTATTCTCATCGCTTTCCATGTGAACTTCACTTGTTGAGAAATCAGATGGTCTAATGGCTTCGTGAGCTTCTTGAGCACCACTAGATTTTGTTCTGTATTTTTGCTCATTTGAATAGGCAGCACCATACCTTTTTGTGATAGCTTCCTTTGCACTATTTCTAGCAGTTTCAGATAGGTTTACGGAGTCAGTTCTCATGTATGTTATGTGACCTGATTCATATAATCTTTGAGCAACGGACATCGTACGCGATACTGAAAAGCCAAGTTTTAAACTTGCCTCTTGCTGGAGCGTAGATGTTGTAAATGGCGCTGTAGGTTTTTTCGTTGCAGGTTTCTTTTGAACATCTTGAACTTTAAAATCAGCAGTAATACAAGAAGAAAGAAAAGTATTCGTTTCTTCTTTACTCTCGAAAGAACCGCTTATGTCTCCTTTAATCTTCCCGTTTTTAACCTTAAATACACCAGAGGTTTTAAAAAACGATGTAGAATTGTGCGCTAAAATTTCTTTTTCTCTTTCAACTATGAGTTTAACTGCCACTGATTGCACGCGCCCAGCAGATAAACTTGGCCTCACTTTTCTCCACAATACTGGAGATAGTTCAAAACCAACAATGCGATCTAAAATACGTCGTGCCTGTTGCGCGTCAACTAATTTTTGGTTTACACTTCGGTAATTTGTTATTGCCTTTAAAATTGCTTTTTTCGTAATTTCATTAAATGTGATTCTCCGAGTTTCTTTGTCACTTAATTTAAGCGTTTCTTTTAAGTGCCAAGATATAGCTTCTCCTTCGCGGTCCTCATCCGTCGCAAGCCATACTATTTCGGCAGCTTTGGCTAATTTTTTTAGCTCTGCGACAATTTGCTTTTTATCAGGAGAGACTTCGTAGTTTGGTTCAAAACCGTTTTCAATATCGATGGCATTTTTTTTAGAAAGGTCACGAACATGACCGAAACTAGAGCGCACGACGTAATCCTTACCGAGATATCCTTCGATTGTTTTGGCTTTTGCCGGGGACTCAACAATGACTAAATTTTTTGACATAATTATCTTGAATTGTGTGCAAATGTAACTTATCTAAACGTTAACTATCAAAACTTTGTTCTGAAAATATAATACTTTCCTTATTTAACCATAGGTTAAGGAATTTACAAATAGGATAAAAATATACGCTGACATTTTGTCAGCCATTCTGTTTTTTTGTAAATTTGTGGTCTAAAAAATCAATTACAGTGGAGGATAAAGAAATTCTGGAAGGTCGACAAGGAGAGGTCTTAGAGCGTGATCAAAATGAAGGCTCAAATGCCTCTAAGAAATTGTATATTGAGAGCTATGGTTGTCAAATGAATTTTTCAGACAGTGAGGTTGTGGCCTCAATTATGAATGAAAATGGTTTCGCAACGACCAGAGATGTTGATGAAGCAGATGTCGTACTCATAAATACATGTTCAATTAGAGATAATGCAGAAAAGCGCGTTCGAAATCGATTGACTGAATTTAAAAAGAAGAAAGAGGATAACCCAGAAATGGTTGTTGGTATTTTAGGTTGTATGGCCGAACGACTAAAAAAATCTCTTCTCGAACAAGAAAAACTTGTTGATTTAGTTGCTGGACCTGATGCGTACAGAGACCTGCCAAATTTGATTGAAGAGGTAGGTACAGGTCAAAAAGCAGTTAATGTTCTTTTATCTCGTGATGAAACATATGCTGATATTTCACCCGTTCGATTAGATAAAGGGGGTATTTCTGCTTTTGTCACTATAATGAGAGGTTGTGACAACATGTGTTCTTTTTGTGTTGTTCCATTTACTCGAGGTCGAGAAAGATCAAGAGATCCAAAGACAATTGTAGATGAATGTAAAGACTTATTTGATAAAGGCTACCGAGAGGTAACCTTGCTAGGTCAGAATGTAGATTCTTATCGCTGGAACATCACAAACAAAGGTGCTATTAAAGATGAAAATCTTCCAACCGTAAACTTTGCAGAATTGCTGGTTATGGTTGCTGAGGTATCTCCCGAACTGAGAGTAAGGTTTTCAACATCTCATCCAAAAGATATGACAAATGATGTTCTTCATGCCATGGCTTCGAATGAAAATATTTGCAATTATATCCATCTCCCTGTCCAATCGGGACACACTGATGTTCTCAAAAGAATGAATAGAGGATATTCAAGAGAATGGTACCTAGAACGTATTGAAGCGATTCATAAAATCATTCCTGATTGTGCCGTTTCAACGGATATCATTTCTGGCTTTTGTGGCGAGACCGATGAGGAGCATAAGGATACTTTATCTTTAATGGATATCGTAGCATTTGATTTCGCATACATGTTTAAATATTCAGAGCGGCCAAAAACACTCGCAGAAAGAAAGTTTGAAGATGATGTGCCTGAAGAAATTAAATCTAAAAGACTGACTGAAATTATAGATAAACAATTGACATTTTCTTTGGCATCGAATAAAACGCGTATCGGAAAAATAGAGCGCGTGTTGGTTGAAGGGGACTCTAAAAGATCCGATCAACATATGTCAGGTAGAACTGGACGAAATTCAATGGTAGTTTTTCCAAAAGGAAATTTTTCAAAAGGCGACTATATTAATGTTGAAATTCAGGACTGCACCTCTGCGACTTTGCTTGGTGTAGCCGTTGATAATGATTCAGAATAATGAACGTACAGCAAATAAAACAACGTTTCGGTATTATTGGCAATGCACCATTGTTAAATCGTGCATTAGAGGTTTCCGCACAAGTAGCACCCACAGACATTTCAGTTCTCGTTACAGGTGAAAGTGGAACAGGTAAAGAAATTATTCCTCAAGTCATTCATCAGCTCAGCTCGCGTAAGCATGGAGAGTACATAGCTGTGAATTGCGGTGCGATACCTGAAGGCACTATAGACTCAGAATTATTTGGTCATGAAAAGGGTTCTTTTACAGGAGCTTCTGGAAGTAGGCTAGGTTATTTTGAGGTTGCAAATGGAGGAACCATATTTTTAGATGAGGTTGCTGAATTACCAATGCAAACCCAAGTGCGATTATTGAGGGTTTTGGAAACAGGTGAATTTATGCGTGTTGGTGCATCCAAAGTAATTAAGACAAATGTTCGTGTTGTTGCTGCGACTAATGAAAATATGATGGATGCCATTTCATCGGGAAAGTTTCGAGAGGATTTATATTATAGATTAAGTACAGTACCCATTCAATTGCCAGCATTGAGAGACAGAAAAGATGATATTCATCTCTTGTTTAGAAAATTTGCTCATGATTTTGCAGAAAAATATAGAATGCCAGCAATTAAGCTGATTGACGAAAGTGTCGCTCTTCTCGTATCAAATTCATGGCCAGGAAATATTCGCCAGCTTAAAAACCTAGTAGAACAGCTTTCTGTGATAGAAACCACAAGGGAAATTGATACCATTACGCTTGGCAGTTATTTGAGTCAAAAACGACAAAGTACAGGTCTTGTACTACAAAAAGATACACAAAAGAATGATTTTTCAGAGAGAGAGCTTATGTATAAGTTTCTTTTTGATATGAAAAAAGACTTGACCGAATTAAAGAAACTTGTTGTTGATATCGTAGGGAAGGATGGTAAAGTTCCTTTATCTGAGCATCAAACAAATTATGTAAATCAAATTTACAGTGAGGTTCAAAATGAAATTGTTCCACCCAATCGGAGTCTTCCTGAGGCAGGGCACACCATTGAGGTGAGTCGTCCGGCATTTGAGGAGCATCAAGAGGTTGAAGAATCTCTTTCGCTCGAAGATCGTGAGAAAGAATTGATTAAAAAAGCGCTCGAAAAGCATCGAGGAAAAAGAAAGTACGCTGCCCAAGAACTGGGTATTTCTGAAAGAACATTATACAGAAAAATTAAGGAATATAATCTTGTAAACAAATGAAGGCACTGTACCTTTCATTCCTAGTTTTTGTCCTTTTTGGCTGTTGGCCGTCAAGTGTAAGTTTTAAAGATGCTGGTTCCATGCCTGAAGAATGGAAATCATTTTCAGTGGATATGATTGAAAATAATGCACCAAATTGTCCCTTAAGTTATGGGCCTCAGTTGACAGAAAGAATAAAAGATGCAGTACAAAACAATACAAGGCTTGTATTAAATACAGATAATAGCGGTGAAATTGAGATTTCAGGAAAAATATCTCGATATAATGTTGCGCCTATTGCAATCCAGCAAGATGATAATGCGACTCAAAACAGGTTAACGATAGCAGTTAGTTTTTCCATAAATATTAATGCTCCTGAAAAGGACATAATGCAGTTAACTGTTTCAAGATTTGCGGATTTTGAATCTAATGTTAACTTAGCCTCTGTTGAGGCACAGTTAATTGAAGAAATTGATGAGCAGATCTCACAAGATGTCATAAACAAATTATTATCGAATTGGTAGAGCTTGACAAGGCAAATATTGAATTAAAGTTACTTTCATCGGAACTATCCTTTGATGATTCTAAAATGTTTAAGGAGCTCATGGAGCTTTACCCATGGTGTTCAAGTTTTAAAGTAGCATATTTGAAGGCATTGAAAACTAAAAATGACTTAAGGTTCTCCTCTGAGCTAGAGAAATATGCTGTAGAGCTCAATTCACGTTCCGTATTGTATGATCTGACTAGGGAATTTGTAAAGGAAAAATCTGACACTGTTTCAGAAATAAAACCTGTTCAAATGGAAAAAGCAGCTCAAAATGTCGCCGAGGAAGCAGTTGATGTTGCTCAGGAAACACCCGATAAACTTGACCAATTGATTGAGTCAGAGGCCATAGCTGCTCAGGTTTTAAATGATTTAAAAGAAACTATTATTGATTCGGAGGATACATCAGAACAGGAGGGTCATACTTCTATAAACATTGTGCGTCGAGAAGAAATTACAAGAATTGATATTGAAGCACCTCGAAGTTTCAATGAATGGTTAACTGCAGGCTCTACAAATGACCAAATTGATGAGAAAAAAGAATTTTTAACTTTTGAAAAACCAAAAGTACCATTCTTTTCTCCGGTGAAAAAAGCCAAAGAAAGTTTAGGTATTAAAAACTTGCCAGTAAGTGAAACGTTAGCTAAAGTATTTGAGAGCCAAGGTAATTATGTTATGGCTAAAACAACTTATGAGCAATTAATTTTGATTTTTCCCGAAAAAAAGAGTTTCTTTGCAGACCAAATTCAGAAATTAAATAATAAAACTATCTAATGGACTTTATATTATCATCCATCGTTCTTTTGTCAAGCGTCTTGTTGATACTTGTGGTATATATTCAAAACCCTAAAGGAGGAGGTTTGAGTTCTGATTTTGGTTCGCCAGGTCAACTTGGAGGTGTAAAGAAAACAAATGAGTTTATTGATCGCCTTACATGGTCTCTTGCTGGTATTATTGTGTTGGTTAGTATTGTAATTACGATTAGACAACCAAAACCAAAAGCTCCTGAAGCTGAAAAGCAGAACACAGAGCAGCCTGCACAAAAATAAGAACCACGTTCAACAAGATTTCTACATTGTGTCATGATGTCATATTTTATGACAAATCACCGCTCATTTTTATTCAATTACCGAAATAATGTCGTGTATTGTGGTTTGGCATAAATTTCGCCATACCTGAGTAAATTAAAAAACATAAAAATGGCTTTGAAATTTAAACCTCTAGCAGACAGAGTTCTTGTAGAACCTGCTCCTGCTGAACAGAAAACAACAAGTGGAATTATCATTCCTGATACGGCGAAGGAAAAACCCCTTAAAGGAACTGTTGTTGCCGTTGGCCCTGGTAAAAATGACGAATCTATGACCGTTAAGGTAGGTGATGCAGTTTTATACGGTCAATATTCTGGTACAGAATTAAAACTTGAAAATGGAGAATATTTGATTATGAAAGAATCTGATATTTACGGTATTTATTAATAATAAAAAGTAAAATGGCAAAAGATATATTTTTTGACGTAGAAGCGAGAGAAAAGCTTAAAAAAGGCGTTGATGCATTAGCAAATGCAGTGAAGGTAACCCTTGGACCTAAAGGGAGAAATGTTGTAATAGGTAAAAAATTTGGTGCTCCTCATATAACTAAAGACGGTGTAACTGTCGCTAAAGAAATTGAGTTAGAGGATGAAGTTGAAAACATGGGTGCTCAAATGGTTAAAGAGGTCGCTTCAAAAACAGCAGATATTGCTGGTGATGGAACAACGACTGCAACGGTTTTGGCACAAGCAATTATAAATGCAGGTTTAAAAAATGTTGCTGCAGGTGCAAATCCTATGGATCTAAAAAGAGGAATTGACAAAGCTGTTGCCGATGTCGTAAAGAACCTACGAAAATTATCCAAAGAAATAGGTAGTGACAATAGCAAAATCGAACAAATTGCAACAATTTCTGCAAATAATGACGAAGCAATCGGTGCTTTAATAGCAAAGGCAATGCAAGACGTTGGTAAGGATGGTGTGATTACAGTTGAGGAAGCTAAAGGAATTGAAACTGAGGTTGTAACCGTTGAAGGAATGCAATTTGATCGTGGTTATTTATCCCCATACTTTGTTACAAATACTGAGAAGATGATTACAGAAATGGAAAATCCAATGATTTTAATCTGTGAAAAGAAAATCTCTTCAATGAAAGAACTACTTCCGATATTAGAACCAGTTGCTCAGTCAAGTAAAGGTTTGATTATCATAGCTGAAGATGTTGATGGAGAAGCATTGGGGACTTTGGTAGTTAACAGAATAAGAGGCTCATTGAAAGTTGCGGCTGTAAAGGCTCCTGGTTTTGGAGATAGGAGAAAAGCAATGCTTGAAGATATTGCTATCCTTACAGGAGGTCAAGTAATTTCAGAAGAAAGAGGAATGACTCTTGAGAATACCACCATTGATATGCTAGGTACTGCTGAAAAAGTTGAGATAGATAAAGACAACACAACTATCGTAAACGGAAAGGGTAAAAAAGCTGATATTACTGCTCGTGTTGGACAAATCAAGGCTCAAATAGAGTCAACAACGTCTGATTATGATAAGGAAAAGCTTCAGGAACGACTAGCTAAATTATCTGGAGGTGTTGCCGTACTTTATGTAGGGGCACCGACAGAAGTTGAGATGAAGGAGAAAAAAGATAGAGTTGATGATGCTTTAGCAGCAACAAGAGCCGCAGTAGAGGAAGGTGTTGTTGCAGGTGGTGGAGTAGCATTATTGAGAGCCATAGAAGGACTTGACAAAATTAAAACGGTAAATGAAGACGAAACGACTGGAGTTGCAATAGTAAAGCGCGCAGCTGAAGAGCCGTTGCGTCAAATCATTGCGAATGCAGGTCAAGAAGGAGCAGTTATTGTTCAAGAGGTTAAAGCTGGTAAAGATGACTTTGGTTATAATGCAAGAACAGAAAAGTTTGAAAATCTTGTGAAAGCAGGGGTTGTTGATCCGACCAAAGTTACGCGAATTGCTGTTGAGAACGCAGCGTCAATTGCTGCTATGCTTCTAACGACGGAGTGTGTTATCTCTGATCAACCTGAAGAAGCTTCAGCAGCTGCTGCAATGCCTCCAATGGGTGGTGGTATGCCAGGGATGATGTAAGTATTCCAGTCCGTTTTCAATATGCTGAAAACGATAAAAGTTAATAATTTAAAGCCATCTTAGGATGGCTTTTTATTTTTGACTAGTTTGGCCTAAAATTTGGTTTTCTCTTAAACATGAGGCTTTTCTTTTTTTCCTTTCTTTTTTTAGCTTCTTTAAGCTCATGTATTGAGATTTTAGATGACATCACCTTTAATGCGGATGGAAGTGGTGAACTCAATTATACAATTAACTTGAGCTCCAGTAAGTTAAAAATAAATTCAATTCTCGCATTAGATACTTTGGATGGCAAAAAGGTTCCTGATAAAGAAGAAATTCAGGAGAAGATATCTGAATTGTTAAAAGTTTTAAGTTGTCAAGATGGGCTTAGTGAAGTTCATTTGACTGAAGATTATGATAATTACTTATTCAAGCTGTCACTTAAGTTTAATAAGGTTTCTGATCTGATTTCAGGGGTCTATGTTGCTATAGATGCTGTGGAAGAATTCAGTGAAGTCGAAGCCGCTGATTCCTCCTGGATTTCTTGGGATGGTGTTCGGCTATCTCGATCTATTCCTGACCTAAATGCTTTTAAATTTAGAATGAATAATGAAGAAGACAAAGAGCTTATTAAAATAGGAAAATATACTTCTATCAGTCGTTTTGAATACCCAGTGGATTCTATTGAAAACCCCTTAGCTGTTCTATCAAAAAACAACAAAGCCGTAATGCTTAGAGGTTCAATGTTTGATGTCTTGCAAGACCCTTCCATTATGGGGAATAGAATATCTGTTAAGCCTCCTGATTACTAGAGATTTATTCGTAATTTCGATCTTACAAAACAGTCTATGATTAATTTTAAAAAAGGACTTCTGCCTTTATTTTTGCTATTGTTCTCTTTGAGCTATTCTCAGGAGAGCGAAAATCTAATACCAACAAATGCTTCAACTGTATTTAGCATCAATAATATTAATTTGTTACAAAAGATTTCCATAGACGAGCTTGTTGCATATGATTTCATGGACGAGCTACATCAAGAACTGTTTGATGGTTCTACCGCAGGTAAAACCATGAAGGATGCCGGCATAGATTTCGACCAACGACTCAATATATTTTATGGAAAGGATCATACATATGAAGTCACAGGTTTTTCTTTTGGAGTTCACGATAAAGTAGCATTATTTGAGGTGTTTGATGATTTTGAGTTTTCTGAGCATCTTTCCAATGGTTCTGAAAGATATAATTCTTTATTTAATACTTTGATTTTAAAGGGCACTTCAGCCGTTTTATTGCGTTTACAACCTACAGATGAGTATTTAGTTCGAATGACTGATTCCTTAAATTATTATGAATGGGATACAGAGAATTTAAACGAATATCTAGACAGCCAAGAGGAAGTTTTTGAGGAGGCTGTATTTGAACAGGTTTCTTTTATGTCCCCGAACGATAGTATAGCGCTTCCGTATGATTTGATGGAACGGGAAGAGTTGATACACACTGATAAAAAATCTTATTGGGAAATAAGAGACAGTCTTGAGTATGTTATGCAACTTGAGGGAATGAATGCATTAATTGAAGATTTAATAATTTCTGAAAAAAGTCTAGTAACAATTGATGCGAGATTTAGATTGCAATTAGACAAAGATTCAGAAGGTGTGTTTTTTATTGACAATTCTAGAAACTTTTCAAATCAAGGTGGATTATGGTATTTTCAAACAATGTACCCTATAATGAACGCCGATTTAAAGGAGTTGTATGCGGAAAATCACATGATAGGCTCGCTTCATTTAGATTCTAATGAAGTCTATTTTGATTTGACAGCCAACTACGGAGACCAGCTTGGTGCGATTTATACTGAGATGAATAACAATCCTTTAAATAAGGATTTTATCAAATACATTCCAGATGACGCCCCGGCTTACTTCGTTTATAATGTAGACTTGAGAAAGGCATATGAAAAGGCATACGATATTTTATTACCTATGCTTAAGGACAATAAGGACAATAAAATGGTGATGAACCTTTTAGCAATTCAGTTATTGGATAAGTTAGTGGACAAAAAAGCGATCTTTGGTGCATATCAAGGGGGTATTTTCGGGACTTTTAATGGTGTTCAGAAAGTAATGACAAAACAGATTGAATATCAATATGATGAGGATAATTTTGATTATTCAGAAATCGAAACAGAGACTGAGGAAGATATTCCTGTTTTTACTTTAGGTTTTGCCTCCGAGCGCACGGATCTTTGTGAAATGGTATTGCAAGACCTTTCTAGATTAACATCGAGAATTGAGAAGAAGGAAGGTTATTGGCTGGTTAAAGATGCTATACTAGAATCCGCTCCGCTATATATTGTTTGCAATCCAAAAGTGTTACTGATATCAAATGATGAACAATTCATTACATCTCACCTTGTGGGTTATGGAAAATTTAAATTGTCTAAGAAGAAAATAAGAAAGATGAAAAAAGCGGGTGTGCTTTATGCTAAACTTGATCTGGGGGAGTCACTAAATCAGTTTCCTCAAGCTTTTTTAGATAGTAAACAAAAGAAAGTTTTAAATAATTTAAAAAACAATTCTGGTAGCATTGAATTAAGCTCACAGGACTCTGAACTTTCACATACGTTATATGGACTGCGCTACAGCTTTGAAAGTGCTTCGTCCAAAGCCAATCAGTTTTTGGATATGATTAATGCACTTTATATACTTTCCAAATAAGACAGGGTGTACAAGAAGCTTGGATTTATAATATTTCTGTCTTTTTTACTCGGTCTTTTACTTTATTTAAAACCTTTTGAAGACAAGGTAAATGATGTTTCTAGGATTGAAAATTTTCTGCCAAAAGCTGATATTGTTGGAAGGGTATTTCTGCTTGATTTTTTATCTGAATCTTCAGAACTCATGCTTTTTAATGAAATTGCTCAAAGACAATTTTTGACTTCCGAATTCGTGCTTTCGATGGCTAAACTTTATGGCTTAGATGTACAAAATCCAGTTTACATGTTTGCGAATGAAAGGGGAGATTTTGGAGGGGTTATTCCATTATTTACATCGCAGAAATTAAAGAGTGCATTGGATCGTATATCATTAGAAAGTAATGTGAAGGATACCCTTATTGGTAAAGACAAGGTGTATCAAATTATAGATTATAACCTACATGTATTTCACAGAGACCATTTTCTTTTTATCTATTATG
>JAKMFD010000116.1 GCA_022425625.1 Crocinitomicaceae bacterium
GATTTATTTCTAATGATTTTTTCTTTAGTCTCCTCATTAATTCTTATTGGAGTTGGATTTATTTATAATTCTTATCCCTTAATAATTTTTGGGTTCTTAATGTCTTTTAGAGTGCGTTCTATTCAAAAGCGATATCTTATAAGAAAGACGCTTGGCGAGCGAAACATAAAGTATCAGCTTTCTTATGATGAACTCACAGATATGGAGTATGCCCGTATTCGTTCGGTAGTTATGGATCAGAATGCATCATTGAAAAGGTATAAAGAACTAGCAAATGCAAACGCTGATAAAATTATTGCAGAACATGTTAATACGGTTTTAGAAATTCCTTTAATTCAGGATACGACTATCTTTTTCAAGCTTATTGTGATTCTGCTCTGGTTGCTGAGCTTTATAGCTCCTGTTTATTTGTTTTTGGAATTTGGAAGTCGTTTTGCTTGGTACATCATTTAATGGTTATGCGTATTTTCTTTCTCTTTTTGGTTCTTAATTTTCAATGTATAGCTCAGGATAAATGTGAATCAGTTTTTGTTAATGGTCGCGTTATTGATTCATTAAGACCACAATCATTTTATAATTTAATGGTCGTAAACAAAACCCTTGGAAAGGGTGTTTTTGGTCAGCCAAATGGTACCTTTTATACCTATGCCCAAGAAAGAGATTCTTTAGTTCTATCTGTCAAGGGTTATCCTAAAGTTTCTTTTATCGTCGAGCCAGACTCTAATTGTCAATGTCATGTTGAGACATATATTGAAAGACCTCCGCAAGTTTTTGATGAAGTGATTATTAAGCCTTTAAAAAGTTTAGATAAGATAAAAGAAGAACGGGCCTCATTAGCACTTAGAGAAACTAGAATGGTTACAGGTGTAGAAGTATTACAGAGTCCTATAACGGCACTTTACCAGGCATTTTCCAGGAAGGAGCGCAATAAGCGATGGATCGCTGCTCAAGAATTTAAAGATAATAAAGCACGTGTTGTTCGAGAGCTTCTTTCTTTGTACGTCGTTTATGATATTATTGAGCTTGAAGCCGATGAGTTTGATTTATTTATTCAGTTTTTAAATATTAACGATGACTTTCTTAAGACCGCAACTGAAATGGAGCTCGTGTTATTTATTAAAGATAAATATGAGCACTTTTTGTTATTGAGATGACCTATTTTGAAGACGCTCGGTTCTATTCCAAATACCGTTACTGTTGCCCCTTATAAATTTAAAGAAACCAATAAAGAGCGCAAGGTTCATTACTGTAAAATGGGTGGTATATCTTAATATTTTTAGATTGACATTGAGGCTTTTTAATATAAAGTCGATAAGGACTGTGAATCCAACAAGCCCAAAACCATAAACTATAATTATGTTTGGAGTTCCCTGATTCAACCAAATAATAGATAGTAGTAGCGAGAAAAGTAAGAAAAATGGGCTTAACCATCTAAGCACTTTGTGCGAAAGAAATGCAAAAGAAACGCTTCCATGCTTAATGAGCATTTTTGAAAAATGAATAAGATTTTGAAAATTTCCAGCCGAGATACGAACCTTACGATTAAACTCAGCGCTTAAATGATTTGAAACATCCTCATAAACGATAGCTTCACTTTCATGAATAGCCATTGAACCTTGCTTAAGTATGTTCATGTTAATATGAAAGTCGTCTACAAGGTATTTTTCAGGTACCGGTTTGTAAAGAGTTTTTCTTATCGCAAAACATCCACCAAATGGCCCCATCATACAGCCCCATAATTTACCTTCAGCCTCTTTAAGAATTACCTCAAGTGAGATATAGCGTTGTTCTGGATACGAAATGCCTGAATTGCTTAAGCCGTAGTTTTTCATGTGACTATCCACTAGACCAATCGAATTATTTTTAAAATGTCTGACAAGTGACGTCAATGTTTTTGTCGAAAATAAAACGTTAGCATCTGTTAGTACCAAGATTTCATTCATAGACTTTTTAACAAGATTATTAATGATTCTTATTTTTCCTTGCCTTTCTTTAAAAACAATATGTTTTAATTCAGGATAAATTTTGGCTTGTTTCGCTAAAATTGTGTCCGTAGAATCATTGCAGCTATCAGTCCCAACAATAAGTTGTATTTTCTCCCGGGGATAGGAAGAAGAAAAGATACTTTCAATTTTTTTTTCAATAATGAGCTCCTCGTTGTGAGCAGCCATAAGGATTGTAATATTTGGTAATGTATCAGCATTATAATGAATGCTATTGTTTTTTTTTGATTTTGAAGCCAGCACAACTAAAAGAGGATAAAGCACATAGCTATAGCAAACGGGCATCAAGAGAATGCTAGAAGAAATGAGCATTATGTAATTCAATCCTATTGTTTTATTAATTCAGAAGAAGCCTTTTGATTTTATTGGATACAGATTGAGAATTATATTTCTCTAATATATGTTCCCTACCTGCAATCCCTATCTCATGGCATAACTGTTCATTTTGTAAAAGTAAGGATACCTTCTCAATAAATGCTTCTTTGTTTTTACAGATGGGAATGATTTCTGGTAAGTTTAGGCCTTCAGCAGCATGCGTACTTAAAACACATGGTACGCCATGAGACATAGCTTCAAGAACCTTCATCTTAACTCCTGAACCTGAAAGAATGGGGGCAATAAAGATTCCATGTTCTTTCATGAATTCTTTTGAGGAATTAACAAAACCGTGCAGTTCTATACCCTCTATATTTTTTAGTTCTGCAATCTCCTCCGAATAGCTTCCAGCAATATGAAATTCTGTTGTAGGGTTTAACTTGGCAATTTCAGGCCAAACTTCATTTGTGAACCATAATATTGCTTCCTTGTTTGGCATCCAATTGTAGGCGCCTAAAAATGAAATCTTTTTGGCTTTGAGCTTTCTGACTGAGGAGACCTCCATTGAGACGGGGATATAGTTTGACTGATTGTTTCTAGTCTTGAAAAAAAGTTGGTCAGACGGGGCAATTGAGAATACGTGATCCATTTTCGCAACAAATTCTTCTTCAAAATCTTGAAGCGTTTTTGAAAGGTGGTTTAAGTACCACTTTTTTAATGGATTCTTTGAATTCAAAGCGAGCTTTCTCCAAATTAAATGTTCTACATTATGAGCCCTTAGGACTTGTGTTGCTGAAGATAATTCTTTGATTTCTTTGGCGTAGATACCACAAAAGATACTTTCGAAAAATATAAAATCAATTTTTTTTTGATGAATAACTGACTTTATTTTTTCAATGATTTTCTCATTTTTAAAGCGACTTATGTGATAGGACTTATTTTTGATAAGCTGAATCAGTGCATTAAAAGGGTCTATTTTAGTAGATATGTTAACAGCATCAAAATTTACTACTTCTGCTAAATCTTCAGGTATTTTTTCAGTATTAAAAACATGCTTTTGAGTAGCAACTGAAATATAGTCAATGTTGCTTTTTGGCATTGACTTTAGTAAATCTCGAAGAAATCGATCCATTGCATGGCAACTTCCATCAACAATTGGATAGGGAGGTTTATGACTAAGAATCAGAATGTTCATTTCTTCTGAATTTTAGTTTGAAATATTTTGACCAGCTATCTTTTGAAAATATGACGGAATCTTTTGCTGCGGCTCTCGTTAAAACGATAGCAATTGGTGTAAATATGAGACAGGCCATCCACATTCCCCAAAATGGTGACAAAACATATGATTGAACCAGATTTTCACCAGTTGTAATGATTGAAAAATAAATCATGAAAATTATTGCGGCAACGACTACCGGTGCACCGAAACCTCCTTTCTTTATAATTGATCCGAGTGGTGCGCCAATAAAAAATAAAACAATTAAGGTAAAAGATAATGCAAATTTGCGATGAAACTCAATCCAGAAATTTGTTTCCTCTTTTTGGATGGTTTCAAGATAATTGTATTGATTCTTGAGATTTGAATTATTTCGCCTGAGCTTTTCAGTCATCTTTGGATAAATAACTTTAAGCTGATGTGGTTTAATATCATCAATGTCCACCGATAATAGATACTTGCTTATTTCGAGTGAATCCTCAGTTTTTTCAACATTTCGCATATTGAAAACAACTTGAGATCTTTTATTGGCTTGATTGTATGCAGCTTGCATGTTTTCTCTTTTAATATTCAAGGAGTCCATGGCATCACTGATTTGAAATACGTTCAGCATTTCATATTTATCTTTAAAAATATCACTATCAGATCTTTCAAGCGAGAAGCCTGATACATTAATCTTGTAGGTAGCTTTTTTAAAATTGGATAGGCGTGATGGTCTTTTCATATGTGTTCTATTTTGAACACTGCCGTTTGGTAAGAAGATGGGATTTTGAATATCCAGTTCTTCAAATACATTCCCATTAATAAGCTCTAAAAATAGGTATAAGGAATTCGTAGATTTATAAATTCTGATTTCTTCTGCTTTTATGGTTTTAATTGCTGATGGGTCAGTATGGTCATGAATGATTACATTTTGATAGACTCCATCAGCTCCTGAACCAACTTTAATCGCATAACCATCTATTTCTTTGGTATATGCACCCGGTTTTATAAGGCTTGAAATTTTAGTATTCTGAATGTCATAAATGAGTGCGTGCCACTTAAGATTAGCAACTGGAATAACATAGTTTGAGAAGTAGAATGTAAACATTGCAAGACACACAACAAATATCGTTAATGGTCTCATGATTTTGTAAAGAGATAAACCACTTGATTTTAATGCTGTAAGTTCATTGTTTTCTGAGAAGTTCCCAAAGGTCATCAATGAAGAAATTAAAATGGAAAGGGGCAAGGCTAAAGGAATCAGGCTGGCAGAAACATAAAACAACAACTCTAGTATGATAGAGATTTCAATTCCTTTCCCCATAAGGTCATCGATGTAGACCCAGAAAAATTGAAGGATGAGTATAAAAATAGAAATTACTAAGGTCAAAATGAATGGACCTATAAACGAACGCAGGCTAAAAAGATAAAGTTTTGGCAACAAAGTACTGTTCTTTTAGGAGTTAAGTTTCAGAACTCTTTTGGCTTGTTTTTTAAGCGCCTATAATTCTTTTTAAATCACTAATTTGTTGCTCCCACAACATTTTAGCGGATTCAATATCTTCTGGGAATCCGTAGTCAACTACTTTCAACGAGGCAATCCCTGTCATAGGGTCAATGTCTATATTCATTTCAAAATAAAAATCATCTCCGTTATCTTCATCTTCAATCCATCTGAATTTCATTTTTGAATTCATTTTTCTTGTCAAAAGTCGCGCTTCTTCAATCGCTCCATCCCATTCAAACGAATACATGTCATCTCTAACGGTTACATTGTCAGCAAACCATTCAGATAGACCACTTGGGGAACCTATCATATTGTCCAATACTCTTAGGGATGTTTTGAGTAGGAATTCAAGTTCAAATTTTTCTTTCATAAGGCAATGTAAGCTATGTTTTTTGCGAGATTATTACGAGTCGCAATATACAGATTTTATTTTAACGAAATCTAATCTAATTGTCAATATTAAAAGAATTAAAGCTGATTTGAAAAAGGTCGAATCATGGTTTTAGGTGTCCAATAAAATCTTTTATTAAACCAAGATGTTTAGATGAATTTTGGTATTGCTTTTCAGGGTGCCATTGAACACCAATTATCCATCGGTCCTCGATGCCTTTAGCCCATTCTGACGCTTCATTCAAGCCATCGGTAGCATGTGCGACAATTCTCATTCCATTTCCTTCAACTTTGACTGCTTGATGATGAAAACTGTTTACTGTAAATTCATGCGTTCCATAGAGTTTATAAAGTGCGCTTGATGTGTCAAGTTGAATCGAGTGGAAGACATATTCCTGTTCTTCAGGGTCTCGATGTACGATTAGGCTATCTGATTCGTATTGCGTAGGAATATCTTGATAGAGGTCTCCACCAAGAATAGCATTTAGGATTTGGTGTCCTCTGCAAATCCCTAATATAGGTAAGGAATCGCGCATTGCGCTATTCATTAGAAATAACTCAACCTCGTCTCTTTTTTTGTGCGTAACACAAATATTTAAACTATCCTTTCTTCCGTAGGTTGATGGATGGACGTCTCTTCCTCCTGATAGAATAAGACCAGATACTTTATTGAATGTTTCTTCCCTTTTATTCTTTTTAATATTCATAAAATCAATCAAAACGATATTACTATCAATAGCATGAACGTAATCAACGATGCTGGATTTCATTATTGCAGTTGCAATATATTTTTGACTTTGCGCATGTAACGTCGATAAAAAGACTATTGTTGTGATTAAGTATCTTAGTTTAAACTGCATTACTGGTCGTATTTATGTCTTTGTGATATTGATCTCCCGAGAGATAGTTCGTCTGCATAATGTAACTCTGCCCCAACTGAAACTCCTCTAGATAATGTCGTAATTAAGACTGGTGAGTCTTTTAATTTTTTAAATAAATAAAAATTTGTTGTATCCCCTTCCATTGTTGGGCTTAGTGCGAAAATAACTTCTTGTATTTCTTTATTTTTTACCCGGCCAATGAGTGGGTCTATGTTTAATTCGTTTGGGCCGATTCCATCCATGGGAGATATGACGCCACCGAGAACATGGTATTTACCTTTAAATGCTCCCGTTGCTTCTATTGCAATAATATCTCTAATATCCTCAACAACACATACTATCTTAGCATTTCGATTTGGGTTTAGGCAGATTTCACATGTTTTTTGATCTGAAATGTTACCGCAAGAATCACAATGCAATACTTTTAGTTTTAAATCAATTATTGCTTGTGCAAAATCATGAATTTCGAGTTCGTTTCTTTGCAACAGATTAAGTGCAAGTCTGAGTGCGGTTCTTCTACCGATTCCCGGCAGGTTCGATAACTGCTCTACAGCATTGTCTAAAATTTTTGAAGAAATTTGCACAGTCTAAAATTAATCATTTTCAATCTTCTGTATGTATTATTTTGAGGCGTTTCAGTTTGTATGTGTAACTTTGAAAGTAAATGTCAGCTAAAGCGTTAAACATACAGAATAAAAAAGCCAAATTCGAATACCATCTTCTCGAACAATTTACGGCTGGAATTCAGTTGAAAGGGACCGAAATAAAAAGTATTCGTAATGGTAAGGCCAGTATCATGGAGGCATATGGTGTTTTTTTAGATGGAGAGGTTTATATCAGAAACATGTATATTGCTGCCTATGAAAATGGGAGCTATAACAATCATCAGCCTAGGACAGATCGTAAGCTATTATTAAATGCAAAAGAGATTTCAAAAATCGAAAAGTTTTTAAAGACTAAAGGAAATGCGCTTGTTCCTGTTAAACTTTTTATTTCCGACAAAGGATGGTTAAAGATTTTGATTTCATGTGCTACAGGTAAAAAAACACATGATAAGAGGCAAGATTTAAAGCTAAAAGATGATCGTCGTGAAATGGATCGAGCGCTAAAAAGCAAGCGTTAGTCACGAATCACTGCAAAGCCAGGATACTGCGCCTTGTTGAAAACAAATTTACTGTCTGCAATATCTTTATTGCTCACAAATTTTGTTAGGTGATAAGTCATCGTTGTTCCATCATTCGTTTTCATGACCGCCTTTTTCAATTCACTTGATTTGGCAGCTACGTAAAGTAAAATTGTATGATAATCTGAATTATCCGGATTGGTAGGGAATAACTTTATAACATGCACATTTTCCCCGTTAAAAGTACTTGCTTTTTCATATTTATTTTTGAATCCATTTTCCCAAATTGTCATAAGTTTTTTGGGATTCATACTTTCTTCGTCATCACTTGCATCAGATTCATAGACTGATTTCTCCTCGTTGATTACAGTCCACGTTTTCAATCCATTCGATAATAAGGTTATTTCGCCATACGTTGCAAAGTATTTACTACCCTTAACCCAACCTTTTCCTTTTTCACTTTCATTCACACCGGTTGAGGTGTTTTTTATATTCGCATTAAATTCAACATAAAAGGTCTTCAATGATTTCATTGAACCCGAAAGCTTATTTAAGATAGCTTGAGATTGACTTATCTGACTGTTTGCATTGACGGTCAGAAGAAAACAAAAAGAAAGCAATGATATAATTTTCATATTAATTTATTTCTTTTGCAAATATCATAAATTATGCCAAACAAAAAAACTTAAGGTTTGCTGTGTTTATGTTGCGAATTTACAGGCTTAGGAAAATAAAGTTTGTGCGTTTCGATTTTGTTGGTATCTTTGCACCCTTAAACATTTATAAACCGGGGTTTTGCACTCCAAATTGTAACAATTATGTCAACAAGAATTCGTCTTCAAAGACACGGTAAAAAAGGAAAGCCATTTTTTCATATTGTAGCTGCAGATAGCAGATCAAAGAGAGATGGTCGTTTCATTGAAAAATTAGGAACATACGATCCTACTAAAAATCCAGCAGTTATTGAATTAAATTTTGATAATGCCTTAAGCTGGCTTCAAAAAGGTGCTGAGCCGTCTGATACAGCTCGTGCTATTTTGTCGTACAAAGGAGTTCTCTACAAAAACCATTTGTTAAAAGGTGTACTGAAAGGTGCATTAACAGAAGCTGATGTGGAGAAGAAGTTTTCTGCTTGGTTGTCAGAAAAAGAAGCTAAGATTGAAAAGAAGTCGAGCGATTTAGCGAAGAATTCTGAGAAATCAAAAGCGGATCGATTAAAAAAAGAAACAGAAGTAAAAGAGGCAAAAGCGGCTGCGATAATTGCAAAGAATACGCCAGAGCCTGAAGAGGTAGTTGAAGAAGCACCTGCTGCTGAAGCTACTCCAGAAGAAGCACCTGCTGCTGAGGCTACTCCAGAGGAAGCACCTGCTGCTGAAGCTGCTCCAGAGGAAGCACCTGTTGCTGAAGCTGCTCCAGAGGAAGCACCTGTTGCTGAAGCTGCCCCGGAAGAAGCACCTGCTGCTGAAGCTGCTCCAGAAGAAGCGCCTGCTACTGAGGATGATAAAAAAGATGCTGCTGCAGAATAGCAGATTATGCATCTGAAAGAAAAGTCATACATAGGACAAATTGTGAAACTCCACGGATATAAAGGTGGAGTTTCTTTGTATATGGATGTTTCTAATCCAAAAGACTACAACTCTTTAAAGACTGTTTTTATAGAAATAGATGGTATTCTCACACCGTTTTTTGTTCTAAGTTTAAAACATAAAAACAAAGGATTTGCAGCTTTACATTTTGAGGGTGTTCATACGGAAGCTGAGGCAAAGAAACTCATAAAGAAAAAGGTCTATATAGCTTCTGATGAGCTTAGAGAGGTTGATGAGACGAGGTTTTTAGGACATGAGCTTATTGGCTACACTGTCATTGATGAGGTTAAAGGAATTTTAGGAAAACTCGTTGAGGTCGTCGAGCAAAAGAGTAATCCTCTTTTTGTTGTTGAAAATAATGGGAATGAAATCTTACTTCCATTGTTTGAAGGTTTACTTTTGGGAATCGATGAAAAAAAGAAAGAGATGCTCGTTCGAGCACCTGACGGTCTTATTGATTTGTACTTATAATAAACCTAGGCATAATTTCATTCGAATCATTCGTTTTACGGATGAATCTATGGTTTTTTGAATTCCATCTAGATTTTTATTGTAGGCGTCCAGTAGCTCCCGATGTGCAATTCTTGCATCAGCAGGCATTAATAGAATATCACATCCAGCCGCAATTGCTCTAATAGAATTGTTGGGTACATTTCTTACACCACCCATATTCATTGCATCAGTGACGATGAGTCCTTTAAACTTTAAACTGTCTCTTAGTAAATCCCTTACTATTTTTGGTGAGCAGGTTGCAGGCAGTCCGTTTGTCGAAAAAGTAGCATTGTTTTCAATAGCAATATGAGCAACCATTATAGAAAGCACCCCGTTTTGAATTAATGGTGGATAATTTTGGATCTCTTGTAAGTCACCACTTATGACTTGTAAGGATTTGTGCGTGTCCCCAGAAACCAAACCATGACCTGGGAAATGTTTAGCTGTGGCAATAATGTTGTTTTTTTGTGTCGTTTGAATAAACTGGTTGGACCATGGGATAATAT
>JAKMFD010000025.1 GCA_022425625.1 Crocinitomicaceae bacterium
AGCTCATTTAGGATTTGATCCACGTAATACTGAGTTTTTTCGGATGCATTTGTATAGTTGTATAGATAAGCCATGTGATGAGAAGGTTCATTTCCATGTGCGTATTGACCAATGAGTCCTGTGATATCGACCTGGTGTCTACCGATCAAGTCAGATTCCGCTGTAAAAAGACGATCAAGCCAGGTTTCCAAGGAATCCTTACCGCCCATTAGTTTAGCGAGTAAAGGGACATTGTGAGGTGCATATAAGGAGTATTGCCAGCTATTGGCCTCTGTATAGTTGAAATTGACTTCAATCGGATTAAATGGACCAAACCATTGTGCACCGCGTCTCGCTCTCATGAATTTCGTAGATGGATCGTATAAGTTCACAAAGTTTAAGCTGCGTTTGTCGTATTCTTTAAAAATATCCATACGCCCCATTTTCTTTGCCATTTGCCCAATACAAAAATCGTCATAAGCGTACTCTAAGGTTTTAGAAACAGATTCTGCCTCTTGGTCAGAGCTAATGAATCCTTGTGCAGCAAATTCTTTTTTTGCGAATTCGTCAAGTTTACTCGTATGTACCATTGCATCAAGCGCTTTAATAGTATCAAAATCATTGTATCCCTTGATATACGCATCCGCAATAGCCGATACAGAATGATAACCTATCATACATTCTGTTTCGCAGGAAGCCAATTCCCATACCGGAAGGTCATTTCTTTGATCGTAAATACGAAGCATAGTTCGAATGAATTCTTCCGTTCTTTCAGGCTGAATAAGGGTAAACAACGGATGAAGTGTTCTGTAAGTATCCCATAGTGAGAATACGGTATAATGACCCTCTCCCTCAGGAAGTTCGTGTATCCTTTGGTCATGACCACGGTAACGACCGTCAACATCACTTGCAAGGTTTGGTGCAATAAAACAGTGGTAGAGTGCAGTATAAAAGATAGAAGCTTTTTCTTTATCCTCATTACTGATTTTTATTTTAGATAACTCTCTTTGCCATTGTATGCGTGTATAAGCTCTCGTTTTAGAGAAATTAAAACCATCTAGCTCCGTCTGCCTATTTTTTAAAGCACCATCTTCGTCAACTTGGGATATCCCAATGGCAATTTGAAGCCTTTTTGTTTGTTTTGGGAATTCAATAAGTAGTTTGTGCCCATGTTTGTTGCTTACTCTCTTGATTTTTGATGGTTCAACCGAGAATTCAAGATCAAAATAGAAGTGCTGTTCCTCTGCCCAACTTTTCGAAATCCTTTGGCCCGAGATATGTTTTTTTGCATCTAGGATATATTCGGCAAAAATAAGGTCGTCTCTGTGGTCAAAATCAATAAGGATGAATTTTTTATCTTTTTCTCTGGTAAAAGTATACTGATGAATACCTGCACGCTCACTTGCAGTTATTTGGGCTTTGATGGCATCATCTTCTAAATACACTTCGTAATATCCTGGTTTCGCTATTTCAGTGTTGTGAGAAAATTTAGAGCCAAACCCTTCAGAATCCTCATAGCCTGGAACAAATTTGGGTTTTTTACCACTCTGCGGAACAATTAACAGGTCACAATAATCTGGAACGCCAGTTCCACTGAGATGGGTATGGCTAAAGCCATAAATTACGGAGTCAGAGTAATGGTATCCTGAACAGCCGTCCCAGCCATCATGCCTTGTGTCAGGACTAAGCTGAATCATTCCAAATGGAGCCGTTGCACCTGGAAAGGTATGTCCGTGACCGCCAGTACCTACAAATGGATTGACCAGGGTTACTGGAGATTGAACCATGTCTTTTTTTTGTGGCTCAATGATTTTATGAGCTTTGTCACTTACTTTTTGCAGAGATTTAATGACTTGGGCATTTATTTGGGTAAACATTCCCAAAAGGATAACAAAGTATATTATTGCTTTCATTGGTTTAATTTACGCTTGTCGAGAACAGAAAATGTTTTTCTCTTTTCTAAATAATAGTTGATCAAGATGTTGCCTTCATACCTCAAAATTGTATCAGAATTTTTTAGTTGAGCTTTCCTTTTTTTATAAAGACTACCAAAGTTTTGATAGAGTGCCATATGTGCTAAAAACACTTTCCAGAAAAAAGATACTTTACCTTCAAAAAGAAATTTATAGGCGGCGATTCCGTCAAGCGTCATTCTCTTAAAAAGCATTGGGAATAGCCATCCTTTATGATTTTTTGTAATTAGGAAGAGATTGTTTCTGAAATTCAAGTATACCTTCTGCGCTGATAAATAGGGGAGTGTGCCTCCTCCTAAGTGAAAGACTTTACTCGTTGGAACTACTTTGAATTTGAACCCCTTATGCCCAAGTCGAATACACAAATCAATTTCTTCCATGTGCGCAAAAAAGCTACGGTCAAAACCACCAACGCTATGGAAAGCCTCAGATCGAATGAGCATAGCTGCTCCAGAGGTCCAGGTCACATATGATTCTGATTCATATTGGCCTTTATCTTCTTCTACATGATCAAATATTCTTCCTCGACAGAATGGATAATAGTTCCGGTCTATGAATCCGCCACTCGCGCCAGCGTGTTCAAAGAAATTTGGTTTGAGTAAGGCATTAACTTTTGGCTGGCAAGCTCCAATTTTTCGATCCTCCATAGTTTTTACTAGAGGGATTAAAAAGTTGGGGGAGACTTCTACATCGCTATTTAAAAGAAAATAGAATTCATATTGACCCTCAATTTGTTTCAGGGCCTCATTATATCCACCTGCGAAGCCTATATTTTCGTAATTCTGAATGATTTTGACACCGTCAACGGAATTGATGTACTCCACAGATTGATCAGTGCTACAATTATCCGCTACAATAACGTCATAGGGAGCGCTATGCCTTAAAACGTTGTTCAGGTGTTTTTTAAGATGCTCAACACCATTATAATTCAGAATGACAACTGCTATTTTTTTCATGGTTTAGTACTGACGATAGTAATCATTTGAATTACCTCCCCAATGGTCAACATTATTCGCATTAGGATTGTCCACATTTCCATTCACTGTATTTCTCTTTGATAATATTTGAGGCCAACTTGGATTCTTTAATTCTCCCACCATATCAGAATGCAAAAGTCTATAAGCACGATTTACGAGGTCTGGGTTATAAAACACAAATCTTCTATTGCTAAATACTCCAATTTTATTGTAGGTCCAAATCTCGTAAGGATATTCTGAAGGAGAAGTTTCCTTGTTAATCAATGAGCTTGGTGAACCATATTTTAAGTAAACACGACCACGGTCTGTTTCATAACCATCTTGAAAATTATTGCCGTAAACTTTCTCCACGAAATCTACTTGTTTTTTATAACGTATCCAGGATTCGTAAAGGCTGTTTGATTCAGATGACTTTATCCAAAAAGCTTGTAAATGTTTCCGGCACTTGTCGCCGTCCTTAGTCTTTAGAGTTGCAATTATATTTTTAACCTCTGCAGGTCTAGCAATAGGTATAAGACTTTCTAGATAAAAAGCAACACTGTCTTTCGGAATAGAATTCTGAAACGCTGGATCTAAAATGATCTCGCTTGTTACCAAACCTGAAGAAACTTCATTGCTTCTTTCAAAGGGGATATTTGTACTGCAAAGTTCATTTTCTTGGTTGTCAAGCATGGTAAGTTTTAAGATGTAAGATCCAGTTTCCAGCATTTCAATATCGATTAGGCTTAGGTGTGGTATGACAACACTTGTGTCGAACGATTGAGTGGAAGTGTATACGTCAAGAACCTTATTGTTTGAAGCGTTTATGAACTCTTTCTTGAATGTCACTTTTGCACTTTGAAGCTGGTTGGTATTGTAGGATTCAAAATAAATAGGCATTTGGGTTAGCTCCTTTGGGAAAAAATTTGAGAGCATTGGGATGATTTGATAACCTGATTTTTGAAAGATGCCCCCAGCCGTTGAAGGAACGGCATATTCTGCAACTGTTATATCTGATAGACTAGGTTTATCATATACATTTTTAATAGTGAAGCTTTCAGTCCCATTTATTTTATTTCGTTTTGGGTCTCCAACATCAGATATTTCTAGTTTTAAGTTATAGTCTCCTGGTGCTAAGGCAAATCGTTTTATCTCATAAAAATCTTCAACAATGCTATCTCTAAGCAAAAACTGAGGAGAATTCAAGAGGTAAGAAGAGGAGGTGATTAGAGAATCTTTTTGGAAGATGTCCATGTATATTACCAACGTAGACTGAAGGGCGGAGTCACCAATGTTTTTAAGATGCGTAGATATACCTGAGAATTGAAGCTGAATTTCAACATAAGCACCTGCGGCAGGGTTATAGAACTCTTTTAAATCTAGGTAGGCTTTTATTTTTTTTTCTTGCGCAGAAAAAGGGGTTGTCACTAGTAATAAAAAGGAGAAAATCAGAAGCTTATTCATACCCTAAAAATAAGCTAATTTTGCCAAATTAGCATCAAAAAATCATTCGTCTATGTGTACTCGTATTTTTTGAGATAGCTGACGGTTATATGTTTCAAGAAGAAATTTGAAGTAGTTGTCGGTGCTTTTTGAGATGCATTTTGTGTAATGCTTTAATCGATATTCGATATGATCTTGTAAAAACTCAAGGATTTCGAATCCGTGGTCCATATTTTTAGCACTTTCTAAAATAACGTCAAAATGGTTTGCCATTGATTCTTCAACAGCGGTTTTACCTTTAAGACCATTATCAATGCATTCATGATAGCGTTCTTTAATATTGAAATCTTCTAGTTTTTTTGTGTCGAGAAAATTCTCATATCCCTTTGGAAATTGATAATCAGCTTCAAATTCCATATCCTCGAGCTCCGAAACACGAGACTCCAAGAACCTATCTGGAAATTTAAATGCATCTTGCCAATTGATGTAATCTTGCCAAAGACCGAATCTTCGCACATTGTTTCCAAGATCAATTATATGGAAGTTAGATTTGTTCGGTAGTTTTCTTGAGCCACGTCCAATCATTTGGTGGTATAAGGTTAAAGACCTTGTGGCTCTATTTATTATAATTGTTTTTACTGTTGGTTCATCAAAGCCGGTTGTCAGGATACCTACTGAAGTGAGAATTGCATTCGGAGTCTCTTTGAACCATTTAAGAATGTCTTTTCGATCTTTATCACTGAATGTTGAGTCGAGGTGTTTGATATTATAATCGAGCTTTTCAAATGACTCCTTGACGCGGATAGATGTCTCGATACCTGCATTAAAAATCAGTGTTTTTTTTCCTAGTGCAACTTCTTCATATGCAAAAATCAGTTTTTCTTGCATGAAGTAATTGCTGTAAAGCATATCTGAACTTGTAATGGTGAAATCTCCATTTGTCCCAATCTTTAATCCATGAAGATTCACATCATAACTGAACGTTTCTGCATTTGATAGGTAGGACTTTTCAATGAGTCCGGCAATGGATTCTCCAACTAATAATCGGTTGTAGTTGTCCTTAAGTGGTAGAGATTTATTACTACTTAAAGGCGTGGCCGTAACACCTAGTATATTGCAATTTTCGTAGTATTGAAAAATCTTTCTAAAGCTATTGTAATGGGCCTCATCAACGATTACAAGTCCAACATCTTTAATGAAGTCTTGGTCGTCTGTAAGACGGTTGTGTAGCGTTTCAACCATGGCAATAAAGCACCAATATTCGTCTTGGTCTGGAAGGTCCTTTACTTCAGAATTAATAATTTTATTCGCAACACCAATAGCCGAAAGTTGTTTAGAGGTTTGAACTGAAAGTTCAATTCTATGCGTAAGTATTAATACTTTCTTTTTCCATGTTGAAATATACTTCTTTCCTATTTCAGAAAAGATGACAGTTTTTCCACCACCAGTTGGCAGTTGATATAACAGATTGAAGTCTTTGCCATTCGTTGAAAGCTCTTCAAGAATAGCATTCACAGTTTCTTCTTGAAAAGGGTATA
The DNA here is from genome assembly GCA_022425625.1 of Crocinitomicaceae bacterium. Taxonomy (GTDB): domain Bacteria; phylum Bacteroidota; class Bacteroidia; order Flavobacteriales_D; family Crocinitomicaceae; genus UBA952. Next base: position 5,890 of record JAKMFD010000025.1, read on the forward strand.
GTTTTTTGGCTTTATACAGGTCAACATCAATCATTCTTCGTCGTGTTTGGCAAGTGGCAAAAGTACGTCCTTTCTTTTAAAGACGCTAGGGAATAATTAATTTATTTTGACCAATGTTGCATAAATATTGCTCCAGCAATAGCAACATTCAAAGATTCAGCACTTCCTTTTCCATCAATTCGAATGGGCATGTTGATATGTGTTCGCATTGAATCCGATATGCCACGGCTCTCATTTCCAAGCAGAAGCGCATTCATTTGAGATAAATCTTCATTTTCAAACGTTGTTCCATCGAGTAATGCTCCACCAATATTTAGGTTATGTTCTTTAATGAAAGATTCTAGTTCAACGTACCAGATCTTCACCCGTAAAAAACTACCCATTGTGGATTGTAGCGCTTTAGCATTAAATAAGTCAGCAGTTTTTTTAGAGCATACAAATTGTGAAATACCAAACCAATCAGCGGTGCGTATCAATGTTCCCAAATTACCAGGGTCTTGAATGTCATCGAGAAGTATCACTTTTTCAGAAGGATTAAAGGATATTTGATGATCTTTCTTAAGTACGATAAGAATCGAATTTGGTGTTTTTAGGGTTGATATTCTAGACAGTTCGTTGGGAGAAGCTGTCAGTATTATTGATTCAAGATTTTTAGGTAGCTCATGGCTATAGTCATTGGAACAAACTACGTATTGAATTCTATGCGCATAGTTTTCGAGCACTTCATCACATATTTTGATGCCTTCAACAATAAAAGATTGTTCTTTGTCTCTATTCTTTTTAAGATGCAAGCTTTTTATCCATTTTAAATGCTTCTGAGAGATTTTTTGCATATGATATTCCTTACTTTTGTCTGAATTCGATGATGAAGATAAATAAACTTTGGCTGTTCTTTACATTACTAGTAATGTCGATGAGTGCTTGCTCACTGACAAAGAATGTTCCGGATGGGTATTATCTTCTTAAGAAGAATAAAATTAAATATGTAGAAAAGGTAGATTTTGAATATGATCTTGATGCAATATTAAAACAGCGGCCTAATCAAAAGACACTTGGGATTCTATTAAAGCTTAGAGTATACAATTTAATTGACTCTGCTAAAATAGTCGCTAAGAAAAATGAACGTTATGCTAGATTTCAAAAAGGTCTTGAAAAGAAACAGAAGCGCTATGATAAGACCAATCAAAAACGCATCGCACGTGCTCAGCGTAAAGGTCAAAAGCAATATAGAAAGAAGATACTGTCTGATACAATTTACAATCACCTGCTATTAAGAGAGCGCCTTAAATATAAGTTTGGCGAGGAACCTATCGTTTTTGATTCAATAGCCTATAAAAAAACAAATCAGCAAATTATTAACTTTTTAAGACGCAAAGGGTATTATAAAGCATCCCTGTCTGATTCTATTCAACTTGATACGGCGAAGCAAACCCTGCAGGTCACCTATACGCTGGACGTAGGTCCCGTATTTATGATTGATACAGTTTTTTACTCTGGAGACTCTGTAATGGTTTTAAATCATGATACTTACCTCAAAAAAAGAATACAAAACGATAAATCACACCCTATTTTGGACAGGCCGTTTGATATAGATATTTTGGCAGATTATCGTGAAGGATTTGCTAAGAATCAGCGTAATAATGGCTTCTACAAATATTCAGCATCAAGCATCGAGTTTATTGCTGATACCAGTCACGAAAACATGTCGGCGCAGCTAGAGATGATATTTAATCCAGAATATACATCGGAAGCTGAAAATCCCGATAGTTTATATCTAAAACCATATAAGCATTCTAAGGTTCATGAAGTTCATTTTCATCTTAGTGACACCTCCAGGGTAACTGAAGACTTCTCGACATATTGTGAATGTATTGATTTTGAAGACCCAACTTTCAGTCAATTTTTTCTTACCAAAGAGTTATTCTATTTCAATGAACATAATTTAAATAGAAATAGAACTTCAAAAGACACGATGTTAAGAGATGAAAGCCGTCAAGCATGGATTCATTTTAATGGGGATGAACCCTTTCTCAATCCTGAAATTATTGAGCTTCAAAACTATTTAGAAAAAAACGCTAAATACAAAGCGGACGATCTTTCTAAATCTATAAAAGGTCTTTCTCAGCTTGGTGTTTTTAGCGCAGTAAAACCGGTGATCATTGAGTTGCCGGATACGGGCATAGTAAGATTCATGGATGTGCACTATTATATGCAGCCTAGTAAAAAACAGTCTTTTGCTTTTGACAATCGTTTAACTACATCATCCACTGGTCAGCCAGGAATAAGTGCTTCGTTAAATTATATCAATCGAAATTTGAATCGAAATGCCGAAAAGTTAACTGTTTCTTTCGGAGCTGGATTTGAGACTCAGACGCTTGTTTTTGAAGAAGGAGACGATGCGTCATTGGATATCTTTAATTCTATAGAGATTGCTCCAAGCATTCAAATGGAGCTAATAGGATTGTCTCCCTTTTCACCAACGGCGTTATCTAAAAGACATAGAGCAAGAACTTATATTACGGCAGCATATAATTATGAAAAACGAGAGATTTTCAATAAAAGAGAGGTTTTTCAACTCAACTACCTTTGGAAGTTTTTACTAGGTTCAACTCAAATATTTGAAGTTGGTTTACCGGGTGCATCTGTAATCAAGCTGATTAACATTTCTCCTACAGAAGCTTTCCAAGTTCGTTTAGATTCTATAAATGACCCTTTTCTTTCCAATGCCTATAGTAATCAATTTGTATGGCAGGATGCTAGCTTTTCATACGAGTTTAATAATAAAAACAAGCTATTTAAATCTGGTAAAAAACCATTTCTTGGAGCTAATATTTTATTTTCAGCTAGTTTTGATGCGGCAGGTAATTTCCTGTCTTTATTTAGTGGTATTCAAGATACTGTAGCAGATGGAAGTTTAAAATTTCTGAATTTAAAATATGCGCAATTCATGCGGATTGATACAAAATACATTTTGTCTAAAAAAATAAATTCTAAGTCATCTATTCATTTTCGTGCCAATGCTGGATTTGGTTTGCCTTATGGAAATTCTACAACCGCATTACCTTATGACTATAGTTTCTCTGTTGGAGGTGCTAACGACAATAGAGGATGGAATGCCCGAAGTTTGGGTCCGGGAAATTACAAGTTTCATTTGGACCCCGATAGAACGATTACGCAAATTGGGGATGTTCGCTTGGGTGGTTCTATTGAATATCGATTTTCGCTAAGTGAAATTTTTAAAGGTGCAGTATTTACTGATTTTGGTAATATATGGACTTATAAAAATGATTCAAGAGATGCCAAATTTAGTGCGAATACAGTATTCAAAGAACTAGCTTTGGCGTCAGGAGTAGGTCTCAGATTGGATTTAGAATATTTCATTATTCGTCTAGATTTGGGAATGCCAATTTATAATCCCGCATACAGTGATGGTGCCCGTTGGGTTTTTCAGGATATGCGTGAGCGTACCATATATAAACAAGAAGCTATTGATGTTGGAATGGATCCTGACTTATTACCAAGACCGTTTATTCCACGCATACACTTTGGCCTCGGTTATCCCTTCTAATTATGAAATTATTTTTATTCCTTTTTGTTTTTGCTGGCCTGTCATCATGTATGAAAACGGAGCCGGCAGATTTAGTCGTTTTCAATGCTGAGATACATACGATGAATGAGAATAACGATGTCGCTCAAGCTATTGCTATTAGAGACGGTAAAATCATAGAGTTTGGACCTGATCGTCAAATACTTAACAAGTATGCGTATGCGAGTTCAGTTGATGCAAGAGGAAAGCAAATTTATCCAGGATTTATTGATGCTCATGGACATTTAATGTCATATGCTTCGCAGCTTTTAGGAGTAAATCTTGTTGGTTCTTTATCAGAGGTTGAGATGCTCAATAGGGTTGAGGATTATCGCAAGGTAAATAAAAACCCAATTATTATTGGAATGGGTTGGGATCAGTCCTTATGGGATGATTCAACGTTTCCAGATAATAAAAAATTGAACGTTTTATTTCCAGACATACCAGTTTGTCTCTACAGGATTGATGGTCATTCTGCCCTCGTAAATGAGGCTTTTATTAGCTTGCTTGGTAATTTTGATGTTCCCTACGGTGGTGCAATTTTAACGGATGATTCTGGAGTATACACAGGCTTATTTATAGATGCTGCATTACAGCTTTTTGATGAAGTATTACCAAAATATACAAATGAGGCGTTGCGAACTAAAATTTTAGTAATTCAAAAAGAATTATTTGCGCATGGAGTTACGGGAGTTCATGAGGCTGGTGTTAGTGCGGATGAGTTGTCTTTATTGAATGAAATGATAAGTTCAGGTGATTTAAAATTGAATATTTATGCCATGCTTTCTCATTCACAACAGAACAAAGAATTTGTAAGACGAAATGGAATCTATCGAAACAAATCACTTTTAGTTAGGAGTTTTAAAGCATACGTCGATGGTGCTCTTGGGTCTAGTGGAGCACTCCTAAAAGAGCCCTATCATGACCATCCGAATTATAATGGTTTAACATTAAGTAATATTGATTCTTTAAATGCACTACGTGACTTTTGTTTATTAAACGGTTATCAGCTCAATTGTCATGGGATAGGGGATGCTGCGGTCTCACAAATTTTACGAATGTGTAAAATGGCTTACGAAAAAAATCCCGATCATAGATTTCGATTGGAACATGCTCAAGTTGTAGACCCCGTAGATTTTCATTTATTTAATGATTATGCCGTTTTTCCATCTGTTCAGCCTACGCATGCAACGACGGATCAAAGATGGGCTATTTCAAAAATAGGTCCCGAACGCATGAAAGGTGCTTATGCCTATAAAACTTTATTGAATCAGTTTGGAATGATTGCTTTAGGGACGGATTTTCCGATTGAATTTACCAACCCTTTTTTCACGATTCATTCAGCAGTACATCGCCAAAATTCAAAAGGCTTTCCTGAAGAAGGATTTCTTGTAGAGGAATCCTTAACATTTCAGGAGACATTAAAAGGAATGACAATCTGGGCTGCTTTTTCTTCTTTTCAAGAAACCGAACTTGGTTCTATAGAGCAGGGTAAACAAGCAACATTTGTTATTTTGGATCGTCCGCTGAACAAATCCAATGTATTTACGCCCAATTATTCTTGGAAGACCTTTCTAAATGGTGAAATAGTACATTCTTTAGATTGATATTATGTAAATTTGCATCATGAATATAGAGCAAATTTATACCAAATGCCTAGCGCAAGGAGCATATTATATTGAATCAAAAGGTGAAGTAGCTATTATTGATCCTCTGCGAGAAACAGCTCCATATATTGAACGAATGCAGTCTCACGGTTCAGAGATTAAGTATATTTTCGAGACTCATTTTCATGCAGATTTTGTTAGCGGACATGTTGACCTTGCGAATAAAACAGGTGCTACTATTGTTTTTGGCCCTAACGCAGCTCCGAGTTTCCCTCATCATTCAGCTCACGATCAAGAAGAATTTCGAATAGGAGAACTTACCTTAACAGTTTTACATACTCCAGGTCATACAATGGAGTCCTCTTGTTTTCTTCTTCGTAATGCGGAGGGTAAAGATGTTGCTGTTTTTACAGGCGACACCTTATTCATAGGAGATGTGGGTAGACCAGACCTAGCTCAAAAGTCAGCGGATATAACGCAGGAGGAATTGGCAGGTTTGCTATTTGATTCTTTGCGTTCAAAGCTTATGGTTTTAGATGATGATGTTATTGTATATCCTGCTCATGGCGCAGGGAGTGCTTGTGGGAAAAACATGTCAAATGAAACTTTTAGTACAATAGGAGTTCAAAAAACATCAAATTACGCGCTTCGTGCTGATATGCGAAAAGCCGATTTTATAGCTGAACTAACAAATGGCTTGTTACCACCACCTCAATATTTTGGGATGAACGTTCAAATGAACAAAACAGGTTATGCTTCCATTGATGAGGTCTTAAACCGTGGTCTAAAATCACTTGAATTAGCAGTCTTTACAGATCTACTTTCAAATCAGGATGTAATTTTGCTCGATACGAGATCTGCAGATCAATTTGCGGCAGGTTTTATTCCGGGAAGTATATTCATTGGTTTAGAGGGGCAATTTGCTCCTTGGGTCGGTGCCTTAATTCCTACGGACGATCAGAAGTTAATTTTATTGACCGAGTCGGGCAAGGAAAGGGAAACTGTTCAGAGGCTTGCACGTGTTGGATACGATCATGTCTTGGGCTATTTAGAGGGTGGATTTGATACTTGGGTGGCGGCAAGCAACGATATTGATACCGTTGGTCGTATTGAAGTTGAAGACTTTATGAATCTAAATTTCGAGCAAGAATGTGTCGTTGATGTTCGAAAACCTGGTGAGTACGAGTCATCTCATCTAACGGTAGCCCGGTCACTTCCTCTCGATTTTATCAAAGAAAACATTCAAGATTATCCTAAAAACACTCCGCTTTTACTACATTGCGCAGGCGGTTATCGCAGTATGATTGCTGCATCAATTCTTAAACGAAACGGATTCAATGTCGTGGATGATCTTATTGGCGGTTATCGAGGATTACCCGGATCTTTTGAGTTGCGAACAGACTTTGTTTGTCCTAGTAAACTTTAATTAGAAAAGTCCATAGCGTCTTTTAAGAAACCACTCTCCACAAAGAAGAAGCGAGCAAAAGAGAAGAAACCAAGTATAGTCAATGAGTTTTAAATTCAATTCTTCTGTGTAGGAAACCGATGCAATTTCCTTTTTATCACCAAGGTCCTTTATAAAATCATTAAATGCAGAAAGTTTGTAAAATCCGCCGTTACTTTGTACTGCCAGTTGTTTCAATACGCTATGATTTGCAACAGATTCACTACGTTCTTTATCAATATCTTCAACAATAATGCTGCCTTTTTTAGTTAAAGTTTTATTATTAAATAGCGCTTTGGCCACCCAATCATAGCGTCCAGGGTTGAGTTTGCCCAATTGGGCACGGTAACCATTTTCGTATATTGAAAATTGTGAATTGTATTTTTTGTTTTCTTCATCGCTTATTTCAAGAGATAACACTGGTGATGTTATGGCTTCTAATGATTCGTTATAAAATACACCGTCAACAACAAGAGCCTCTTCTTTGTTAATACGTTTTGGGAAACGAACTGAGAGCCCCTTTGACTTACCAGGTACAGTTAGGAATTGAATTGTTTTATTAAAGAGCTCATCAAATATTTTATGTTCGCTTTTTCGCTGGTATTCGTTCATACGCCATCTCCAAATACCTTCTCCCATTATTACGCCATAACGATGGCCTGCTTTTTTAAGAAAAAATAATAGGGGCGTTTTTTTTAAGATACTACCAATCCTTTGATTAAGTAATACAGATGCACCTTTCGGGGCTTTGAAATCTCCAAATTGTGTGCGTAGTGGCGGATAGAATTTAAGTGATTCTTCTAATTCATCGTTCAGCGTAAAGGAGCTGAAATTTATATTTTTTGAGGCCTGAACATCATCACTTTTTCCTATTGCACGGCTGGGAAATTTAAGGCCTAGATCTTTGTAAATATTGTTATTTGTTTCTGGTCCAATGATATACAGAATTGGAATGTTTCTGTTTTTAAATCCTTGAATAATGGAGAAATCTTCTAACTTTTTCGGGGAATGACAGATCACTAAGTTTGTATTATCTGAGTCTTCAGTCCAATCTTTGAATAGTAAGGTTTCACATTCTATATTGTCATCAGTAGAGAGTACATTTTTAAGAGCAGAAATATCAGGGTGCGGTGCATCGCTTATAATTAGAACCTTGTTTCTTGAGTCTAATATTTCCACGTAAAATTGTTTGACGTTATTTTTAAATGTTATTTCGTCGGGTTTATTGACTAGCTGAACCGTATAAGTTTGATAACCAACAACGTCTGCAGGTAATAAAAATCTTATTTTTTTAAAATCTTCAGGGCCTTTATTGAACGTGATCTTTTTGGAGGCAATAATTTTGTTATCCCTAATAATATTTATTATAGATTCTTCATCAGGATATTGATAAGCGGAAATGTCAATCTCTACTGGGAATTCATTCTGCAGAAAGGCCAGGGGATTGTTGAATACATTTTTTACGATTTGGTCCTTTTTTTGAATAGAATCTCCAACAGCTAAAGTGAAAATTGGAGTTGCACGTATTTTTCCAGCGTTGTAAATCGGATTGGCACCAACATTGAAATTACCATCCGATATGAAAGCTATACCGCCGACATTTCTATTGTAATAGTTGGTATGAATATAATTGAATGCTTCCTCTAGATTTGAATTTGCCTCGTCAAATTTATAGTTCATTGAATCATTTACGATTGACCCTATGGATACCTCTTTAATATTAAATGAGCTACCATATGATTTTCTAAGATTTTGAATGGTACTTTTAATTTGTCCAGGAATCTCGGAGCTGTCTTTGTAGTTTAGCATAGATGCTGAATTATCCGACACGATGATCAAAATAGGTGGTTCAACACGTTCCGTGTATGTTTTGACAAGTAATCCTAGGAGAAGAATTAAAATAGAAAAAACGGAACCGAATCTCAGAAGATATAATAAGGTTTTCACCACCTTTGGCACATCATCTAAACCTCTTTTTTTTCTGTAGGAAAACCATGTTATTAAAAGCGCCAAAACAAGAATTACAAAAAGCCAAAAAGCTGAATATTCTAGTTCCAAATTCATGTGCTTAAAATTAGCGACAATAAATAGAATGTATTCATTTTTCAAAGACAAATTCGAGCAATGAAGAAATTCATGTCTTGTTTCAAATTCCTATATTCGTAACCTAAAATTTATTCAATGTCAAAAACAGTATATATCGTTTCCGCAGTAAGAACTCCAATGGGTTCTTTTTTAGGTGGTTTATCAAGTGTGCCCGCAACACAATTGGGGGCTGTAGCAATTAAAGGCGCTTTAGAAAAAGCTAATTTGTCCGCAAGTCTAGTGGATGAGGTTTACATGGGTAATGTATTACAAGCCGGAGTGGGACAAGCTCCAGCGAGACAAGCCGCTATTGCAGCCGGTATTGGGAATAATGTACCCTGTACTACGATTAATAAGGTTTGTGCCTCTGGAATGAAATCTGTTGCGCTTGGAGCGCAATCGATTCTTGCAGGTGACAATCATATCGTTGTTGCAGGTGGAATGGAGAACATGTCAATGACGCCACATTACATGAGTGGAAGGTCAGGTACAAAATTTGGTAACATTCAAATGCTTGATGGTATTACAAAGGATGGTTTGTTAGATGTATATAATAAAGTACCAATGGGTAATTGCGCAGAGCTTTGTGCAAAAGAGCACAATATATCGAGAACGGATCAAGATAATTTCGCAATAGAATCTTACAAAAGAGCATCTGCAGCTTGGGAGCAAGGTAAATTTTTAGATGAGGTCGTTCCTGTTGCTGTTCCGCAGCGTAAAGGCGATCCTAAAATTGTCGATTGCGATGAAGAGTATAAAAATGTATTCTTGGATAAGATTCCAAATTTACGACCTGCGTTTGACAAGGAGGGGACAATAACTGCAGCCAATGCTTCTACATTAAATGATGGTGCGTCATGTTTATTGTTAGCTTCTGAGGAGGCTGTTCAGAAGCATGGTCTTTCACCGATTGGAAAAATCATTTCATATGCAGATGCAGCCCATGAGCCTGAATGGTTTACCACAGCTCCTTCCAAAGCTGTTCCTAAAGCACTCGCTAAGGCCGATTTATCGGTGAGTGATGTTGATTATTGGGAATTAAACCAAGCGTTTTCAGTGGTTGGAATTGCCAATACCAAGCTTCTCGGTTTAGATCCTGCAAAGGTTGATGTGAATGGAGGCGCTGTTGCCCTAGGTCATCCACTTGGAAATTCAGGATCTAGAATTCTCGTTACCTTATTACACGTTCTTAAGCAGAATGGCGGCAAAATCGGAGGTGCTGGTATATGTAACGGTGGCGGTGGCGCTTCCGCTATGGTTATTGAGAATATTTAAAAGCAAATACTTATATGACGAAAAGGTGGCATTAGTCGCCTTTTTTTGTTTTCCTTTAAACATTGTGTGTTACTTGTTGTTTTGAAGTCATGTATCAATTAAAGAGAAAACAGCTTATCAAGGCAGACCTTCAAAGTACATGGGATTTTTTTTCATCTCCCTTGAATCTAAAGAAAATCACACCTCCTGAGCTTGGTTTTCAAGTGAAAACTGAGCTGCCTGATAAGATGTACGAAGGTTTGATGATTGAGTATACCGTTAAGCCTCTTTTTGGAATTCCTATGAATTGGGTTACCGAGATTAAAACTGTTAAGGACTTAGAATTTTTTGTAGATGAGCAGCGCGTAGGACCCTACAAAATATGGCATCATGAGCATCACTTCAAAGAAGTGGATGGTGGTGTAGAAATGACAGATATCGTTTCCTATGCTCTTCCTCTGGGATTTATTGGAAGATTGATGCATCCAATCATAGTCAAAAAGAAATTAGAAGAAATTTTTGATTTCCGATTTAAAGCCGTAGAGCATACAATTGATTTCTAATTGTCGTAATTTTACGACAGATTGAAGTTTAAAGATTACCATATAGATCAAAAAATAAAAAGCCAACTGGAATATCTTGGTTTTAATAGACCTACAGACATTCAGTTTCGTGCGATACAAGCCATTCTTGACGGCGAAGATGTAATGGCCGTTGCGCCCACAGGAACTGGAAAAACAGCCGCTTTTGCTATTCCTGTTCTTCAACATGTTCTTCAAAACCGCAAAGGGAAGTATAAGCAAATTAGCACACTTGTTTTGGTACCCACGAGAGAGCTTGCTCAACAAATTGCCGAGGCATTTGAAGCAATAGGAAAGAAGACAGGCATCAAAGTCTTAGGACTATATGGAGGAGTTGCTCAAGAACCTCAAATAAAAGATTTAAATAACAATGTAGAGGTTTTAGTAGCCACCCCTGGAAGGATGTTTGATTTAATTTCTCAGGGTTTTGTGGATTTGAGTCACGTTTCCCACTTTATAATTGATGAGGCTGATTTAATGCTGGATCTCGGTTTTAATGATGATATCCGAGATGTGCTTCGTTTCTTGCCGAGAAAGCGTCAAACGTTATTTTTTACAGCAACGCTAAATAAAAAAATAAAGGCACTGGCTTATGATGTTGTGCGAAATGCCATTCGAATTCATGTTTCACCTAAAAATCCAGTTTCTAAAAATGTTCAGCATGCAGTAAGTCGCGTTGAGATGGACGATAAACGTTTTTTCTTAGAAAATTTGCTTAATGAATTTGAAGAAGGAAAGTTTATTGTTTTTGTCCGTACAAAAGTAAGAGCAGAACGTGTTGTTGCTGCTATGCAGCGTGCAAACATTTCATGCGAAGCGCTTCACGGTGGTATAGAACAGGATTTAAGATTTGACATTCTAGATCGTTTTAGAAAAGGAGTGAATACTATTCTAATTACAACAGACGTTGCTTGTCGAGGTATAGATATTCCTCAAATGGATTACGTTGTGAATTATGATCTACCTGAGCATCCGGAAAACTACGTGCATAGATGTGGAAGAACTGGTCGTGGTAATAATAAAGGTCATGCCCTTTCCTTTTGTTCAGAAAATGAGATTGCACTTTTAGAAGAGATCGAAAAGTATACCGGTCATGAAATAGAGGTTTTTGATCTAAAACCTGAGGAATACCAATCGATAGTCAGTGAGTCGGATTCACATGATAAAAACTGGAAAAAATTATTGGCTGATAACGACAACCCAGATTCTTGGGATTAACTTAAAACCTATTGCAGGGCAGGTATATTGATGTTCTCAATGTTATTTTCAATTGATTTGAGTTCAGCATCCGTGACTTTCGGGCCCAACTTCAAATTGTATTTAAGCGAAATACCATAGTGTAGAAAATGATTTTCCTTAAAATCAGATAAGATACGCGCATTTAATCCAATACTCAATATGTCCATAGGGTAGTATGCTGAAATATTTATGGAGTAAAAGTCGACTTCCGTTTCTTTATTGCCAAAATTAAAGGCATAACCCAAATCAATACCAGAGGTTTGTGTAAACATTGTGCTGAGCTGTGGAATCAACATCCCATAAAAATAATCTACCTTCAATCCAGCCTGAGAAAACACATAGTTTTGTTTAGCCCCTATTTTTTTTGATGGCCTGAGATTAAACGTTTTGTAACCCGCCAAACTAAACATGACATCCATTCCTGGTGAGTTGAAAAAAGCAAATTCACTCGGCGGCTTTCCAAGAGTATATAAAGATATTGCGGGCTCAAAAGTATAATTAACTTGTTTTTCAGTTAGATTTTTGAGAAGGACTTTTTGAGCTTTGGATTTTGTTTTTGTTTCCAATGCTTGAACCATCTCGTTTTGCGGTTTTTCCTGTTTTAGGATGGCCATAGAGACTAATGCTTGCTGTAGGTCGTATGCTTTTGACTTTACATTTATGTAACGAATACGTTCACTTAAATTATAGCTTATTCTTTGCTCAGAAATTGATTTATACCTTTCAGGGTCTACATCTGAAAATTCTTTCAATTGTCGATGTACAACTGTGAGGTGTTCAAGACTGTGACCTTTTTTGCTCATCATTTTTTGAACACGAAGAGCTAGAACGTTGAATTTTTCCACTCTCAACGAGTCTTGAGCGCTCACAGAGTTCAAGGAAATCAAAGCGACAACACATGTAATCTTACAACACAATTTAAACATTAACCCTCTCAATATGTATCAAATATAAATAATTGCGCTTGAATACTAAATTAATTAGATGTCATTTATACATTTTCCCTAAATTATTTATTTAAGATTTTAAAACTTGTGCTTTTTGTTGAATGATTTTATTAATAAAAGGACGCGATTTTCTAGAAAGCGCGTCTTTTTGAATTCGAAGAAATTGACCGTTTGAATGGAAGCTAAAATCATCCGAATAGAAAAGGGATAATTGATAGTATGGAACGATCCAGCTATAACGCGTAGCTCTTTTATTCAAATGGATAATGATACCTTTAGGCCTGAGTTCAATATTGCAATAATTAATATCATTGTTTTGTTCAAGTATGGATTTAAAGCCAGAACTATAAGCGCTGATATTAAGCTTAGTAGAGCCGATTCCTTTCAATTTTACGCTGTCCCATATGGAGAAGGAGCAGCCGACTTTATTTTCGACTTGAATTTTTTTTTCTTTTGTAAGTACCGTTGTATCTATTAGCATATACTCTTAAAACACACTGCAAGAAATAAGGTTCTTGATTTTAATTATATTTGTCGCCCAAAGACTTACATAATTTTACAACACGCGACAACGACTTACATGATTTCAAAACTTATCACCATCTATTTTTAGACTAACCGACACATATAAATTTTCTAATTCAGAAAAGTTTAGGCATAAAAAAACCCTTAATAAAAGGGTTTTCAATATTTTCTATTTTTGCTTATGAACCACAGCCAACACAGTCAATCCTTGTGTCCATAGGCTTTGTTCCTGATACCTTCATTTCTAGATTATGAATCTTATCTCGGATATCCATA
>JAKMFD010000160.1 GCA_022425625.1 Crocinitomicaceae bacterium
TTCAAAATCCTCGTAAAGAATATTAGATGCCACAAAATTAGCATCTAAAATAGTTAGTGTATACGTTCCCGAAACCAAAGAAGCAACTGCATCTCCAGCCGTAGTTACAACAATTTGTAATTCAATAATTTCGGAATTTTCAAGAATTGCATCATTATAAATTCGAATGATTATACTTTCATTATCGCTAACATTTGCTAAGAAAATGGCCGAATTTGGAATAATATCAAAGTCAACGCCCTCGATAGCTGTGGTGTTTCCGCCTAATGTAAAAGTTACAGTTGCATCATCTGTTGGAGGTAATGAAATTTGCATATCTACAGTAATATCCACATAGTCACAGTTTTCTCCTTCATTAATTGTGCCTCCATTGGTATTTACAAAACTTATTGTTGGTTGTGGTAAGCCACATTTTTCTGATAATGGGAGTAGTGCTCTGCGCGGGCAAATATCCATTACGGTCCGTATTCTGTCTTTTTGGTCTGCTGTAAAAATATCCATACATGCATCATTGGTATAATCCATGTAATTTTCAACCATGTCTTGATTTCCATCACAGGTCGTAAGGTTTGGACATCCGAAGTTTGAGGTTTGCGATTGAGGAGTATCCCCACAGAAATCATTTCCACAATTTGCATCTCCCCATATGTGACGTAAACCGAGCCAATGTCCAACTTCATGGGTCATGGTTCTTCCTAAGTTATATGGTGCGCCTCCTGGAAATGGATTGGCAACAGAACCTATTGTTGAATATAAATGAACAACACCATCTGTTGTTGCTGCACCTCCATTGGCGTTCAAACCACCGAGACCTGAATTGCTTGGAAATTGTGCATAGCCCAGAATACCTCCTGTAATATCTGCAACCCATACATTCATATATTCATCCGGATTCCATATTGTTCCCGGTTTAATTGTACCATCTATAAATCCAGTATTAAAGGGACCTTCACCGTAGTCAGTTACACGATTGATACCTTGTTCTGGTAAAAGATTGTCGTTTTCATCTAAAATTGCCAGACAAAACTCTATCTCAACATCTGCGGCTGCAGGATCTGTTGAGCCGGCTAAATTCCTAAAATCAATATTTAATTGATCGACTTGAGCTTGAACTTGGGCAGCAGAAATGTTTTCAGCTCCGGCTCCATCCGTTATTATATGAAATATACAAGGAATTGTGAGCAAGGTGGCCTTGTTCATGTTTTGTCCTTTTCCTTTTTTGTAATTTTCTAATTGTTCTTGGAAAAGATTTTCTTCTTCTTTTAGACTGGGAAGTTCAGGGTGTTTATTTCTTCTCTGTTCATCCATTTCCATGGTGTAACAGCGGATAATGTTTTCTGGGCTTTTGGCGTTTACATGGTTAAGGTCATGGTCAACACCCAAAGTTTGTTTCTGTGCTTTTGCGGTTGTAATAAAAAATCCAAAAAGCAACGCACAGGTAAAAAGAGAGTAGCGCATTGTATAATTTGTAGCAAGGTGAGTGTTGTTAAGACGTTTAGGTTTTCAAAAGGATGCCTTAATATTGAAAGAAATGACACAATTTTTTTTACGTAAAATGCTGCATAATCAAGATTTGTTTTAAGCTGCTGATAATAAGTGATTTAGTAGAATCTTTTAAAGAAAGAGAAATAACTTTTTCCAATAAGAATACCGAAAAGATGTATCCAAAGAAACAAACCAATAGGCATTATTAGAAACGATAATTTATTAAAGTCCCAAGCCTCTTGAAATTCAAAATGCATCATATGCATTATTCCCCTAGTTAGACCACACCCAAAACACTCTAGATCAAATAACCAAATGGAAACACACATACTTTGCCCGGAATCAAAATAATCAGCGGGTAAGAAGAATAAAAAAAGAAATGCTCCTAGCACCAAGGCTAGAAGCATTTTAAAAAGTGTATTCAATACTTTATTTGTTTCCAAATATTACAACTAAAGCATGAATCAATCCTGGAAGTCCACAAAGTAGAGTGAGTAACAAGTTCGCTGTAACACGTCCTGTCCATGACCCTTCATAAAGATACATCGAAATCGTAGTTCCAAAAGGCACAAGAAGAATTAATAACAGATAGATGATTGTATCTGTTTTCGAATCTTGCTGTTGGTTCTTTTTGATGGCCTTAATAATTTTTTTGGCGGCCTTTTTGGTTGATTTAACATCTTCTTTGCTCATTTCTTTTGCAGCAGATGTAGCAGTCGAAGCTTGATTTTTAACCATTACAGGCTCCAAAGTTGATGGTGAAGCATTTTTTATGCTCGGAACCGCAACACTTGTAGAAGCTATATCCATTGAAACAGGCGTCTCATAGTTCTTTGTAAGCTTCTTTTTTTGTTGGGTGTTGGATACGAAAGCATCTTCTTGAATAGTTTCAGTATGAACAACCTTACGGTTTTTCTTCATGTTTACTGAAGCATTGTTCCAGTTCACAGTGAATCCTTTTCTGTGATAGCGTTTTTGAACTGAACAGGAGTCCAAGATTAGCGTCATTGAAAATGCCGCAGTTAATAGTAAAGCAAATTTTTTCATTTTGTTATAGTTTAGTTAGACTACAATATAATAAAAAGAGTGTTTTTGTCTATATAAAATCAGTTATTGTTAATAAAAAAAATATTAATCAAATATAATCTTGAACTCAACCCGTCTGTTTTTTTGACGTCCTGAAGCGGTGCTGTTGTCATCAATAGGTTGTGACTCACCGAAGAATTCCGTACGAAGGCGTCCTTTATCAATGCCTTGTTCAGTCAAGAATCTACTAACAGACTCTGCACGTTTTTTTGAAAGAATCATATTTGCATCATTGTCACCCACGTTGTCGGTATGACCAGACAGTTTGAGCTTCCACTCGGGTTTCTTTTTTAGGGTATTGGCCAACTCAATAAGTGCAGGTTTTGATCCTGATTTGATGACATCTAAGTTGGTCTCAAATTCTAGATTGCTGAAGGCAGTATTCAATACTTCTTGCTCTTCTTTTTCAATAACTGGACATCCATTGTTTTCTTTTGGACCAGGAGTCATTGGGCACTCATCGTCTTTATCCAAGAGTCCATCTCCGTCTGTATCTTCATATGGGCAGCCTTTATTTTCAACAGGGCCTGCGATACTTGGGCAATCATCCGAGTTGTCAAGTAGGCCATCTCCGTCTGTGTCTGGGTAGGGGCATCCGTTATTTTCTTTAGGTCCAAAGGTCTTAGGACATTCATCAATCGCATCAAACAAGCCATCACCGTCTGTATCAGGGCATCCTTTGTATTCTTTTAGGCCAGGAACATCAGGGCATAAGTCGTCTTTGTCTAGGATTCCATCTCCATCTCTATCTGGATTCTCTTCCACTACAGGCTTTACTTCAACCTCTGGTTGATTGAATCTGTAGGCCAATAATATCTCATGTGAGCCATTGGAATAAGATCGAATATCACTCAACGGATAATCATAACTATAGGCCAGGACCGCATTCTTGTAATTCAATCCAAGAAGAGCAATCATAGACTCAGCGTTTCTGTAATTCAATCCAACAAAAAACATTTCATTGAAGGTACTCTTAACTCCTACCTCCAATTGTGGTGGGTTGATAAATGTTGAACGCAATAATACATATGGATCCAATTGAATGTTGTCATTTATTGGTGCACTATAAGAAGCAGATAAGTGGTAGTGTCTTACCAATCTATTTGGTCCAGTATAGAAATTATTGAACTCATCAAATTTGTTCAACTTACTCTGAATCAACTGGTTGATTCCGAATCCAATCATTAATTTATCTTTTAAGGAATAAACCAAACCAAAACTCATATCTGGTGCCACTTGAGAGACATTCATACTTAATGCAGGGTCTGGATCGATATTTTCAATCTCACTGCCGTTATAGCTGTATTGATTGATAATTCCAGAGATTGCCATACTCAGCTTAGAATTGCTATTTAATTTTAAAATGTAGCTGTAATTCAGCATGGCTCCAGTCTGTCTCATGGCTCCCCCTGTATCATCTAAAAAGAGCAT
>JAKMFD010000163.1 GCA_022425625.1 Crocinitomicaceae bacterium
AAGTAGAACAAGATATTATAACATCAGCCGATAAATCACCTATTTTTTTCAAGGATTTCACCTCATTTTCATTAAAGGAGGCGAGGTGAAAATTTCTTTCATCTATATCTTCAAGAGGAGAAATACAAATCGCATTACATTTGTTCTCTATTTCCTTACAAGTGAAATATTGATGGAGTTTTCCGGCAGAATCAGATTTACTAGGCATAACGTAGGTTGGCAATTATTTATGGATTACTAAAATTAGCAATTATCGAATATTTATATAGTAAGTCCTAAGTCATTATTATTGGAATTAACAAACAGAAGTTCTACTCCCGTCCAGACCGCAAGCCCATATGGCTGTGGGATTAGAAAAGCCTTGAGAGTATCAATTTCTCAAGGCTTTTTGATTTTTCTAGCTTTTTAGGCAACTTTTCGAAATAATTCTCATCTTATAAATAGACACTTTACTGCGTGTAATCTTAAATTTTTATTTTAAAATCAATCAAATGCGAGATTTTAAACAACTCATCTTAATTACTTCACTTAGCTTGTTAATTGTGGCTTGTACTAAAAATACTGCTGAAAAAGAAATACAAGAACTGAAAGCAGAAATCGCGAGACTTCAAAGCAATACAAATATAGATAACGAAGCTCCTACTGATATTAGAGACGAAATAATAGAACGTTACCCTACGGGTGAAAAAAAGCTTGTTGTAACATACGGTGGCAAGGGTAATCGTGAATTTGTATTGAAAAAAAGAAGCTACTATCAAAACGGTCAAATTAAGGAAGAGGAAAATTATAAGAATTCAGAACTTGATGGCGATTACAGGGAGTATTATAAAAACGGCCAAATATCTGTGAAGTGTTCTTATAACGAAGGTAAGAGAGATGGTGAGTTTTTTGAATTTTATCATGATGGTGTTGTTTGGGAGCACGGTTATTTTACCCATGGAGAATATGACGGTGAATACAGCACTTATTTCGTAGATGGTAAACGTAAAAGTTATGAGCTTTATAAAGAAGGTGATCGTCTAGAAGCCGTATGGTATGACAATCAAGGAAATATTGAGTACAAAAATTAGAGCTTACGACCTAAGATTGAACTACTGATGAATATTAAATGTTCAATAATGAATTAAACTCGATATACTTCAAATTAAAGCATCCTTTTCTTAATTTTAAAATCAATTCATTTAATATAAAATATGAGCGCAGAAATTTATATGCAACGCTGCATTGATTTAGCTTTAAAAGGTATTAGAAGTGTCGCTCCAAACCCAATGGTGGGATGCGTACTGGTTTCGGATGATATCATTATAGCCGAAGGCTATCATCAATTTTTTGGCGGTCCTCATGCTGAAGTGAATGCCATAAATAAAGTCAAAGACACCAAAACCCTGAAAAAAGCGACCTTATTCGTTTCTCTTGAGCCATGCGCGCACATTGGAAAAACAGCCCCTTGCGCTGATTTAATTATCAAAAAAGAAATTCAAAAAGTGATAATAGGTACAAGAGACCCTAACCCTGTGGTAGGTGGAAAAGGTATTGAAAAATTAAAAAATGCGGGGGTTGATGTTATAGTGGGTATACTTGAAGAACAATGCTTGGCAATAAATAAACGTTTTTTTACATTCCATGAAAAACAAAGACCATACGTCATACTAAAATGGGCTCAAACGTTAGACGGCTTTCTTGACAAGATTCGAGATGATGACACACAAATGGTAAATTGGATTTCAGCGCCAGAAACAAAAACGCTGGTTCATAAATGGAGAAGTGAAGAGCAGAGTATTCTAGTAGGAAGAAACACAATTATCAATGATAATCCCTCACTGACCGTCAGAGAATATGGTGGTTCGAATCCAATTCGATTGGTTATCGATAGTCAGCTTCAAATAAGTAACTCCTTAAATGTTTATTCTGAGGATGCACCTACAATTGTTTTTAATCGTCTAAAAGACGGACAAGAAAAGAACATTGAATTTGTGAAGATCAATGAAACCAGCACAAAAAATATTCTTGACGAGCTTTATAAGCGAAATATTCAATCTGTTTTTGTCGAAGGAGGAAGTCGAACATTACAATATTTTATAATAGATAACGTCTGGGATGAGGCACGGGTAATCGTAGGAAAGAAATCATTTAAAGAAGGGTATAAAGCACCAATTATCAATAGAATTCCTGTCGAAACCATTCGATTTGGTTCGGATACCATCCACTATTTCAAAAGAAAATGATTGCACTCATCGGAACAATCATATGCTCAACATTACTTTTGGTCATATTCAGAATCTTTGAAAGATATGAAATAGATTCATTTCAGGCTATCGTAGTCAATTATTTCACGGCATTCATCTGCGGGATAAGTATTTATGCAGCAGATATTCAACCTGCTATTCTTACGAACCTGACTTGGATTCCATTTATTGGCGTATCAGCTATTCTTTTTATTTCCTTATTCATTATAATGGCAATAAGTGCTCAAAAAAATGGCATTGCATCAACATCTGTAGCTGTTAAAATGAGTATGGCATTATCAATGCTAGGAATGATTCTTATCTACAAGGAAGCTATTTCGTTTATAAAAATTTCAGGAGTCGTACTTGCACTTTTAGGCGTATTTCTACTAGCCGGAGCTAATAAAGGAACAAATAAGAATAGTGCCTCCTTTATGTTAGTGATTCTATTTTTTGGAAGTGGCCTCTTAGACCTTCATCTCAATTATGCTCAAAAGGTTGCACTTTCCAATCTGAGCCCTCCTTTATTTACTGCGTTTGGTTTTGGTTTGGCAGGATGTATTGGTCTAGTTGTCTATATCATACAAGGCATTCGTTCAAGTTACAAACCAGTTCGAGCGAAAAATATTATTGCCGGAGTAACTCTTGGGATTCCAAATTTTTATTCCATTTATTTTATTTTAAAATCCTACAGGACATTGAACTGGCAAGACTCAAGTGTTTTAGCAGTAGCGAATGTATCCATTGTCATTCTTTCTGTTTTTGTCGGACTCTTGGTTTTCAAAGAGCAGGTAAATAAAATTAAGATTGCTGGAATTCTTAGCGCATTATTAGCAATCACCTTACTTTATTTATCATCGTAATGCTTACATTTAATGACAATGAATCTTTTTAAAACTTTTCTTTTCATCTTTATCTGTTTTGTTTCTAATTCACAAAACAACCTGAGTGTTGCTGTCCTCAAGTATAACGGAGGAGGAGATTATTATGCCAATCCAACTGCACTACCTAATCTCGTTAAATTTTGTAATTCCAAATTAAAAACGAGTATCAATGAAAACGATATTCCATATGTTGAAGCGGGGAGTAATGATGTTTTTGACTATCCCTTTATTCATATGACAGGCCATGGTAATGTTGTATTCTCGCAACCTGAAGTAAAAAATATTAGAATGTATTTAGAAGCTGGAGGCTTTCTACATATTGACGACAATTATGGAATGGATCCTTTTATACGTGTCGAACTCAAAAAAATATTTCCAAATAAAGAACTTACCGAACTCCCATCAAATCATCCCATTTTTCATCAAAATTTTGATTTGAATGGTATTCCTAAAATTCATGAGCATGATGGGAAACCAGCTCAAGCCTTCGGCTTTTTCATAGATGGCCGTATGGTATGTCTTTACACATACGAGTCAGACCTCAGTGATGGGTGGGAAGATGCTAATGTACATAATGACACTGAGACAAAGCGAATAGAAGCACTTCAAATGGGTGCAAACATTCTTCAATATGTATTTACAAATTAATGTTTATGGTCATGTCCATCATGATCGTGGTCATGTCCATCATGGTTATCTACAGGTGATTTTACATTTTTAAGATCGAGAATTTCTAAATCAAAAACAAGATCTGAATATGGTGGTATAATACGCTGACCTTTTTTGCCATAAGCTAGGTAGTAAGGAATAAAAAGTTTAATCACGCCCTCTTTCCCAACTAATTCAACTCCTTCTTCAAACCCAGGAATCATTTTTTGAGTCTTGTACCTAAAGCTGAACGGTGTGTTTCGGTCTCGTGAAGAATCAAACTTTTTACCATCTGCCCGCAAAGCACCCGTGTAATGAAGTGTGACTTCCATACCCTTTTCTAATTTTGGCTTACGTTTACCTCGTTTACTCTTTACATAGACCAATCCCGATTTTGTGAGTTTTGCCTTGCGGTATTTCTTTTTAACCTCCTTGTACATGTATTCACTGTATTCAGCCTCTGTCATTTCAGCTATAAACTTGAGCGCCTCCTTCTTTTTATCATCTTCCGCTTTGAGTAGGTCATATACTTCATGAAAACTCAAATTAGCATTAAAAGCTTTGGCTTCCTGTCCCAGCCTGATAATGTTGACATCAGTCATTACATCATCCTTCTCGATTGCATTAACAACGTCCATACCGGAAACAACATGACCAAACACAGTATGTTTGCCATTTAACCATGGAGTCTCTTTATGGGTAATAAAAAATTGACTACCATTTGTATTTGGCCCAGAATTCGCCATAGATAAAATGCCGGGACCGTCATGATTCAAGCCTTCAACGATTTCATCGTAAAATGAATATCCCGGATCACCTGTCCCGTTACCCAACGGACAACCTCCCTGAATCATAAAATCTGCAATTACACGATGGAATTTAAGACCATCATAATATGGCTTTTCGCAGGATATACCGTCAACATTGAGCTTACCTTCTGCTAAACCAACGAAATTACCCACAGTCATAGGAACTTTTTGAAATTCGAGCAAACACAATATACTTCCTTTGGAGGTTGAAAATTCAGCGTACATCCCCTCCTCTAGCTCAGAATATTGCGTATAACCTGTAAAACTGAATACAAGAAGAACTGATAATAATGGTAATAATTTTTTCATTTCAATTTAATATGGATAATTATTCATTTGTAAAGCCGAGTAGCTCAACTTCAAAGACAAGCGCCATATACGGCTTTATAATACCTCCTGGCTGAGGATTTGCCCCATAAGCCAGTTCCTGTGGGATAAAGAATTTAAATTTAGAACCTACTGACATAAGTTGTAAACCTTCGGTCCATCCAGGAATGACCTGATTCAATCCAAACTCAATTGGTTCTCCTCGGTCGTAAGAGCTATCAAAAGTTTCCCCAGTGGGCAATGTTCCTGCATAATGTACTTTTACTTTAGAAGTCGCTACAGGCTTGTTCCCATCTCCGGCTCTTAGAACCTTATACTGAAGACCAGATGCTGTAACTTTAACATCTTTATCTTTTCTGTTTTCTGCCAAAAAAACCTCTCCAGCTTCTTTAAAAACTAAGTTTTCTTTTTCTGCTGCTGCTGCTTTCTCCAAACTCTTTTTCTGAAAATAAGCACTTAAGACAGCATTTCCAGGATCAGAACATAAAGGTGTTTGGTTATTTAGGGCGTCACTAAGCCCCTGAATGACAAGTGCTTTATTTGCCTCACTCAAATCACGCATCACATTGGTAGCAATAGTCTGACCAATTAGATAAGAGACACTATCAACTTGATTATTTAATTTTGACTGGCCTACTATATTAGGCGAAATTACTACTGCAAATAGTAAGGAGGAGATTATAATTTTCATTTAATTTCTTTTATCGATGCCCCAAAGCATCTTGTTTCTAATTGTATCTAAAAAGTTGTTGTTTTCAAATTTAATGACATTGATCATGAATGCCGCCTTATTTATAACAATTTCTTGCCCCTGCTTAATGCTGCGGGACTTTCCATCAATACTCATTAAATAAGAGCGTCCGCGCCCTTCAACATTCAGGGTTATCGGCATATGGTCAGGAATGACCATAGGTCGCACATTCAAATTATGTGGTGCGATTGGTGTCACTATATGAACCTGACAGCCAGGAGTTACAATTGGACCACCACAACTCAAATTGTAGGCTGTAGAGCCAGTAGGAGTTGAAACAATTAAGCCATCAGACCAATAAGAATTTAGAAAATTTCCGTCTAAGGAAACCTTCACTGTAATCATTGAGGATGTATCTTTTTTATGCAAAGCAAGTTCATTCATCGCAAAAAAATCTTGAGCGCCAGTGCCATCATTAACATGAACAATTAAAAGAGATCGTTTTTGAAAAATATACTTCTTTGCTTTTATCAAACTTAAGGCCTCTTGAATCTGGTCTTTTGCAACGTTTGCAAGAAAACCAAGACGTCCTGTGTTTATTCCTAAAACCGGTATTTCTGAGTCGCGGACATAATCAACCGATTTGAGAAATGTTCCATCGCCACCAACACTTATCATTAAGTCCACACCTTCTTTGAGATGTTTATGAGAGGAAAATGTTTTCGTTGAATCGCTATTTAACCCTTTTTGATTTAGAGATTTAGACAATTCTTCTTCTAGCAAAATACCCCATCCAAAGCTAGATATCGTCTCCAAGATTTCAGTAAAAGCAGGTAGAGTAAGCTTTGTTATTTTTCGGCCGTAGATTGCAACTTGCATATTTAATATTTCAAATAATTCATTAATGCATCATAACGCCACTTTAAATCATCAGACCCCATTCCATTTTGATACTCAGCCTTAACTGTATAATCATAACGTTCAAAGGTTCGAATAATGTGCGTTAAATCCTCCTGATTGATTTTTAAGGTAACATCCATATTTGTCGAAGATGGATCAGATAATATGGTGGAACTTAATATTTTAGCATTATTACTTTCAACAATCTGAGCAATTTGAGACATGGAGTAATCAGATTGATTAATCTCGAGCACTAAAATCCCTCCTTTCTCCTTGATACTTGCCGTATTTGCAATAGTAGTCATAAGCTCAAATATATTTGTACAACCAATATATTTCTCATCTTTATCAAGAATTGGCATTACACTTATTTTAAATTCTGATATTTTAGATAAAATTTCAAATAAATGCGCCTCAGTATTTACATAAGGTCGAGGTAAATGCTGAAAAAGTTCATCTAGATTTTTACTAAAATCTAATTTATCTAAAATATCAGTCTCAGAAACCAGCCCCACATAATTGCCATTCTTGAGTACAGGCAAGTGAGAGACTTTAAATTCATCCATCCAATTCATAGCCTTTTCACCGCTATCAGAATGAACCAAAGGTGGTATATCGTAGGTTATTAAATCTATTGCATTCATGACTGTGTCCAAAGTAGTAAATTCATTTAAGAGTTTGTAAATTTACAACACCAAAATTAGTGCCATGGTTAACTTGAGTGTAAATATTAATAAAATTGCGACCCTTCGGAATGCACGAGGTGGATCATTGCCTAATCTTGTTCAGTTTGCTGAAGATTGCGAAAACTTTGGTGCTCAGGGGATTACAATACATCCAAGACCTGATCAGAGACACATTACAACAACAGATGCCTATGAATTGGCACCTGTTGTCACGACCGAATTTAATATCGAGGGTTATCCTGATGAAAGATACATGAAACTCATAAGGGACCTAAAGCCTGCACAAGCTACACTAGTTCCAGATCCTCCCGGTGTATTAACTTCTGATAATGGCTGGGACATTGAGAAAAACAAGGATTTCTTAAGTACAATAATCGTAGAATTAAATGAAATTGGCGTTCGCTCTTCGATTTTCGTTAACGCTGACATTCAAAGTATTTATTTGGCAAATGAAGTGAAAACAGATGCCATTGAATTTTATACTGGACCCTACGCTGAGGGCTTTCATGTGGATAAAGAAAAAGCCGTAAAGCCTTATGTTGATGCCGCCAATCTAGCTAACAAGCTTGGTTTGAGGATCAATGCAGGTCATGATTTGAATCTAGAAAACCTAAAATTTTTCAAAACTCGAGTAAAGCACCTATCTGAGGTGTCAATTGGTCATGCCATCGTGACAGATGCACTTTATTTAGGTATAAAAAAAACAATTGCCTCCTATAAAGCCTGCTTGATTTAGTCTTGAGTAGGCATGTGAAGTGTGCGCTGAGGAAATGGAATCCGAATATTGTGTTTTCTAAATAGCCGATCGATTTCGAATCGAATTTCTGATTTATATGTCTGCACGTCCCAATGCTGATCAGCCCAAAAAATCAACTCTAAATGAAGTCCGTTGTCACCAAAGTCCGAGAGCCTCACAATTATCTGATGTGTCTTTTTTACTTTAGGATGACTGTTTGCAGCCTCTTTCAAAAGATCTTTAACGAGTTCGGTATTTGAACCATATGCGACAGTTACATTTATTATAAAACGTGTAAGCTTTGATCCATGACTCCAGTTTTCTACCTTATCACGCGTTAATATAGTGTTTGGAATAACCAATACATTACCCTCCCAGGTTTGAATTTGTGTCGTTCTTATATTTATTTTCTTTATTCGAACAACCAAGGGTTCCTCGTTAGAAGTCGAAGATATTTTAATGACATCTCCTACCCTAATGTTACCCTCTAAAAGTAAAATAAAGCCAGCTATTAAATCTCTAAATGCATCCTGCAAACCAAGACCCACTCCTACAAGAACGGCAGTAGAACCAATGAACAGATTTGTTAAAGGAACATTTAAGGCCCTAAAACAGAAAAGAAAAGCAAATACGTAAATTACATATTTGGCAAGTTGTGTGTATATATACTCATTTCCTTCATCGTGACTTGGGTTTTCCCGAAGCCTCTTTAAAATATAAAGACGTGAAAAGAAGACAGATATACGCGCGCTGAACAAAACGGTCAAAATCACAATAATATGGTAAAATGAAAATTTAAAGCTTGCAATTTGAATGATTGGGTAATTCAACAAATCATCAAAGCTTACCATTGGATTATTCACACGAAGGCTTAAAATGCATAAATAAAACGCTAAGAAATATACACTTTGACTGATAAGCTTGAGTCGTGCTAATTTCTTTCCTTTTATATTAAGCTCTGTCTTTTCGACGTACTTATTGATGAGCCTGAGCGCAATTTTTTTGCCTTTAAACGCTAAATAGAATATTAAACTCAGAACAAGTATGTTCCAAATATTTACATCAAAAGGACCAATATGGAATAGTGCTTCACTCATTATTTTATAATTATTCTACCTAATTTTTCGGACAATTCTTTTTTGATTTTCTCATAGGTCATTTGCTCGGCAAGAAGGTCTAACATTTCCTCATTATTTGATGTGCCATTTTTAATCTGAGCTTTAATACTTGTAATGGTCTCATCTATTTTATGATACTTAAAGTTATATATCGAATTCATTACTGATTTGTAAATATCATCAATCTCGGAGGTCGTTCTTATGTTGTATTTATTCACCCAATTTATACTGAGCTCAATCTCACTGCTTTCAAGATGCGCTACGAAAGATACAATTTTTTGATTTTCTAAATTCTTAAAATAAGAGGTTGATAACAATACCTGATTTGCTAAATTGACTTTAAATTCATCAAAAATAAGCTGGCACATAGGATGCTGAAACGCCAACTCATCATGAGTTAGCTCCTCGTAAACGAGTTCTATGACATTGGTATTCTGGCTAGTGCCATTTTCATCTATGATTGAAATCTCCCGTGTACCAAATAAAAGCATCAAACGAATAAGATCAAGCTCGTATGCAAAGGGCTCTTTTTTATTTTTAGATGCAGGTTCTTGAACTGGTGGTTTTTGAGGCTGAGTGTATCCTTGCTGCTGAAAAGACGTAACTCCTTGCTGATCTTTAGTAAGCTTAGAACGCAATAGTTTTAAAAGTTCATTTGAAATGGTCTTTTCATTAATCTCAAATTTCTTTGCTATTTCTTGCACATAAACGCTTCTTGTAATTTGATCTGGAATTAGCGCAACAGACTGAACGACTTCGCGAATCAGCTTAGATCTTTGAATTGGATCATCACCTACACCATCCATTAAGACAGAAGACTTAAATGATATAAAATCCTGTTTGTTGTCAGAAATCATTTGCTTCAACTCACTTAGAGAATGACTCTTGGCGTATGAATCAGGATCTTCTCCATCAGGAAAAAGAACAACTTGCACATTTAATCCTTCTTCTAAGATTAAATCTATCCCCCGAAAAGATGCCTTAATTCCTGCAGCATCTCCATCGTACAAAATCGTTAAGTTCTTAGTATAGCGTTTTACGAGTCGAACCTGTTCCTTTGTTAAGGATGTTCCGGAAGACGAAACTACATTTTCGACTCCAGATTGAAACATAGAAATAACATCAGTATATCCCTCGCACAATAAACATTCATCATTTTTAATGATTGCTCCTTTTGAAAAATATAAGCCGTAAAGAATCTCACTTTTATTATATATTGGACTTTCCGGAGAGTTGTAGTATTTCGCAACCTTCTTATCACTCTTAAGGGTTCTTCCACCAAAACCAAGGACACGACCCGAAATACTGTGAATAGGAAAAAGAACTCTGCCTCTATAAAAATCAAAAGTATAATCCTCCTTTTGCTTTGTTAACCCAACTTTTGTGAGGTATTGAATTTTATACCCTTTATCAATCGCGGCTTTTGTAAAGGCATCACTCTTATCAAGACAATAGCCCAATTGAAATTTATCGATTGTTTCTTGTGTGAATCCCCGTTCTAAAAAATAAGACAATCCAATTGCCTTGCCTTCCTTATCAATCTTGATATTACTTTGGAAGTACTCATTTGCAAAATCATTAATGACATATAGACTCTCTTTTTCAGAGATCTGTTCGAGTTCCTCCTTTGTTTGTTCACGAGGCGCGGGAATATTTATCCCGTACTTATCTGCTAACCATCTTAGTGCTTCAGGATAGGTGAAATGCTCCTTTTCCATTAAGAAGGTAACCACAGTCCCACCTGTTCCTGTTGAGAAACACTTAAAAATCTGTTTCGCTGGAGAAACTACAAATGAAGGTGTTTTTTCATCTGTAAATGGACTTAGACCTTTTAAATTAGAACCTGCTCTTTTGAGTTGAACAAAATCACCGATGACCTCCTCTACAAGAGCAGTCTGCATAATTTCATCAACTATATGTGCAGGGATTTTACTCACTATTTCGAATAATTAATTTCAGAAACGACAACACCTTTTGCGTCGTATGTGGTCCATATACCTACCTTTTTATCCTTGCGCCACTCACCTCGATAAAAGAGCACGCCGTTATCATGTTTAACTATTGAAAAACCCTCTCTAGCGCCGTGTGTATATGTGGTCATAGACTTCTCTAATCCTGACTCTAAGAAAAATGACCATTTACCATGTCGTTTTCCCTCTTGGTCTAAGTTACCTAAATATTTAATTTGTTGCTTTCCTGGATACCATTCTTTGTACACCCCATCTAATGAATCAACGAGAATTTCTCTCGAAAGAACATTAACTGAAGCCGAGGACGACGCATCGTTTAATCCGCATCCTAGGTGTAATAATATGCAAGTAACATATATAAATCTCATATTATTTATCTCTATTCATCGTGTAATCTACTAAAGCAGCTAACGCTGTTTTTGCTGAGCTATTCGGAAGTTCTTCAAGAATAGACTTTGCAGCATCTGCATATTCATTCATGATTTTATACGCATAATCGATACCACCGTATTTCAAAACTAAAGATGTTGCTCGATTAATTTTAGCACTATTCTCATTATGATTTTTAATGATGTTTTTCAATTCAGCTTTTACTTTTGGTGGACAATTTTCTAGGGTATAAATCAAAGGAAGCGTCATTTTTTGTTCTCGAATATCTATTCCAGTGGGTTTGCCAATATTCCCTGGTGTACCATAATCAAATATGTCATCCTTAATTTGAAATGCCAGCCCCACCTTCTCTCCAAAAAGTCTCATTTTTTCTCTATGCTCATGTGCACCAACACTTATAGCACCAGCTTCACAGCAGGTTGAAATCAACGATGCTGTTTTTTTCTTTATGACCTCAAAATATATTGTTTCGGTAATATCTAATGATCTTGCTTTTTCTATCTGTAACAATTCACCTTCACTCATTTCTTTAACAGATCGAGCTACAACCTCAAGAAGTGCAATATTTTCTTTCTCAATAGAAAGCAAAAGTATTTTAGAAAGCATGAAATCTCCCACAAGAACGGCTATTTTATTCTTCCACAATGCATTTACCGAGAAGAAACCTCTACGTTCATTTGCGTCGTCTACAACATCATCATGAACAAGTGTCGCGGTATGTAGCAACTCCACTAGAGAAGCCGCATGAAAAGTGATATCATTTGTTTCACCAAATAGCTTAGAAGATAAAAAAACAAATAAGGGGCGCATCTGCTTCCCCTTTCTTTTAACGATATATTGCGTGACCTTGTCTAAAAGGGGAACATTCGACTCTAGCGCCTCTTTAAAATAAGTTTCGAAAGAACCCATCTCCTTTTTAACAGGTGCTAAAATATGTTCTATGTTTGACATAGTACAAATATAAAAAAAGGGGGAGTGAGATTATATATAAAATGTCATTAACGTGACAAATGCATATTTCGTTCTGAATAAATTTTTCTGAAGAATGGATCTTTTAGATCATCAATAAATCTAATGGCTTCACCAGTAGACTTCATTTCTGGACCTAACTCTTTTTTAACATCTGGAAACTTCTCATAAGAAAAGACAGGTATTTTTATTGCATATCCTTTTTTGCGAGGCGTAAAATTGAAGTCTTTTACTTTTTTCTCACCGAGCATTACTTTCGCTGCATAATTTACATACGGCTCATCATAAGCCTTCGCAATAAATGGAACAGTTCGAGACGCCCTTGGATTGGCCTCAATAACATAAACCTTGTCATCTTTAATGGCGAACTGAATATTAATAAGCCCTACGGTCTGAAGCTCCACTGCTATCTTTTTGGTAATATCTTCTATTTGAGTCATTACAAAATCACCAAGATTGTATGGAGGTAGAACTGCATATGAATCTCCCGAGTGAATTCCAGCAGGTTCAATGTGCTGCATAATTCCTATAATGTAGACATCCTCTCCATCACAAATTGCATCCGCCTCGGCCTCAATTGCACCTCCTAAAAAATGATCCAATAGAATTTGATTATCCCCCATCTCATTGAGAATATCTACAACATGATGCTCAAGCTCTTCTTTGTTGATCACTATCTTCATTTTTTGTCCTCCTAAAACATAGGACGGTCTAACAAGCAGAGGGAAACCTAAATCATCTGAAAGCTCTAAAGCTTGTTCAGCACTTTCAACAACACCATATTTTGGAAAAGGAATTTCATTGGCTTCAAGAAGTTTTGAAAAACGACCTCTATCTTCTGCAAGGTCTAAAGCGTCAAAACTAGTTCCCAAAACCTTTATGCCGTAGCGACTTAGTTTTTCAGCAAGTTTTAGTGCGGTCTGACCACCAAGCTGAACAATGACACCTTCAGGTTTCTCATGCTGAATAATATCATAAATGTGCTCCCAAAATACAGGTTCAAAATAAAGCTTGTCAGCTGTATCAAAATCCGTAGAGACAGTTTCTGGATTGCAATTGATCATAATCGTCTCATAGCCACATTCTTTTGCAGCGAGTACTCCGTGAACACAGGAATAGTCGAATTCAATTCCCTGACCAATGCGATTGGGACCCGAACCTAATACAACAACTTTTTTCTTATCAGAGACTTTGCTCTCATTTTCAAATTCAAACGTGGAATAGTAATATGGTGTTTGTGCAGAAAATTCCGCAGCACAGGTGTCAACCAATTTATAAACGCGATTTAAACCTATTGCATTTCTTTTGGCATACACCTCTGATTCAAGGCAGCGCAGTAAATGAGCGATCTGCCGATCCGCATAACCTTTTTGCTTCGCCTCAAAAAACAGCTCTTCTGGAAGGTTTTCAATATGAAATTTCTCAATTCTATCTTCTAGCTTAATTAAATCTTCAATTTGCTTCAAAAACCAAATATCAATCTTTGTTTTTTCAACAATCGTTTTAAATGGAATACCAAGTTTAATGGCATCATAAATATGAAATAGACGATTCCAACTTGCATTTTCAAGAGAATGGAGTATTTCATTCTGATTCGTTAGCTCTCTACCATCTGCACCCAAACCATTTCGATTTATCTCTAATGATTGACAAGCTTTTTGAAGCGCCTCTTGAAAAGAACGTCCGATCCCCATGACTTCTCCAACAGACTTCATTTGAAGTCCTAATTTCCGGTTCGTACCAGGGAATTTGTTAAAATTCCATCTTGGAATTTTAACAATCACATAATCCAATGTTGGTTCGAAAAGCGCAGATGTAGTTTTTGTAATCTGATTCTGAAGTTCATCTAATGAGTATCCAATTGCCAGCTTTGATGCAATTTTTGCTATCGGATACCCTGTTGCTTTCGAAGCTAAGGCTGATGAGCGACTAACTCTTGGATTAATTTCAATTGCAATAATTTCTTCCTTTTCATCCGGGGAAACTGCAAATTGAACATTACAACCTCCTGCAAACTCACCGATAGAACGCATCATATTGATTGCCATATCTCGCATTCTCTGAAATGTAGTGTCTGACAATGTCATAGCTGGAGCGACAGTTATGGAATCACCTGTGTGAATCCCCATAGGATCAAAATTCTCGATTGAACAAATAATGACGACATTATCATTGCAATCTCTCAAAAGTTCTAGCTCATATTCCTTCCAACCTAATAATGCTTTATCAATCATTACCTCATGAATCGGGGAAAGTTGAAGACCACGTTCTAATAAATTGTCAAATTCGTTTGGATCATGCAAAATAGATGCACCAGAACCACCCAATGTGTATGAAGGCCTAATACATAAAGGAAAACCAAATTCCTGAGCAATTTCTTTTCCTTCTAAAAAGGATTTAGCCGTTTTTTGAGGTGCCATTGGCACACCAATTTCAGTCATTAAATCACGGAATGCTTCTCTATTTTCTGTAATTTCTATGGCGTCAATGTTGACACCTATTATATCTACGTCAAACTCTTCCCAAATACCCATTTCATCACATTTGATGCACAAATTCAATGCAGTTTGCCCTCCCATAGTTGGAAGGACCGCATCAATATTGTGTTGTTCGAGAATTTCACGAACACTTGCCGGTT
>JAKMFD010000169.1 GCA_022425625.1 Crocinitomicaceae bacterium
CAGACATTTTCAAAAAGCACGGGGGATCTGAGAAAAACACGGGTTCTACTGAAGGTCAAATTGCTTTATTCACTTTTAGAATTAGCCATTTAACAGAGCATTTGAAAAAAAACAGAAAAGATTACGGTACGCAACGAGCCCTTCAATTATTAGTAGGTAAGAGAAGAAGCTTATTGGACTACCTTAAGAATAAGGATATTGAAAAATATCGTGAATTGGTTAAAGAATTAGGGCTTCGTCGCTAATTTCAATTGGTTTACAATACGTATGAAAAGAGGGGACAATCGATTGTATCGACTGTCCCTTTTGTGTTTAAAAATTTGATAGTAATAGAAAAATAAAATATGAATATAGGAATAAAAAAGTCCATCGAAATAGGTGGCAAAGAAATCTCCATTGAGACCGGTAAATTGGCGAAACAAGCCGACGGAGCTGTCGTTCTGAGAATGGGAGATACAATGATTTTGGCTACTGTTGTAGCGAATAAAGATGCTAAAGATGGCGTTGATTTTTTACCGCTAACAGTAGACTACAGAGAGAAGTTTGCCGCGGATGGTAGAATTCCTGGTGGATTCTTCAGAAGAGAGGCACGACCTTCCGAACGTGAGATTCTAGTGATGAGAATTGTTGATAGAGCATTGCGCCCGTTGTTTCCAGATGATTTTCATGCTGAGGTTCAGCTTATGATGCAGTTGATTGCATATGATGGTGTGAATAGTCCAGATGCACTTGTTGGTTTTGCAGCTTCATCTTGTATAGCCGTATCTGATATTCCTTTTAACGGTCCAATGTCAGAAGTTAGAGTTGGTAGAGTTAATGGCGAGTTTGTTATCAATCCGACTTTAGAGGAAATGGCTGTTTCAGATGTAGATTGTATCATTGCAGGTACGATTGATAATATCGTAATGGTTGAAGGTGAGTTAGCTGAAGCTTCAGAAGCTGAAATGGTAGACGTCATTAAAGTTGCGCACGAAGCAATTAAAAAACAATGTCAGTTCCAATTGGATCTAGCTGCTGAGATTCCTTCTTCTTCACCTAAAAGAGAATACGACCACGAAGATCACAATGAAGATGCACGTGCACGAGTTGCAGCTTTTAGCTATGATAAGTGTAGAGAGGTGGCAAAGCAAGGTTTGGCCTCTAAGGAAAAAAGAGCAGAATTGTTCGGTGCTATTAAAGAAGAATTTCTAGCCACATTGACAGAAGAGGAAACAGAAGAAATAGGAAAATATGTTTCTGTTTATTTCAAAGAGTCCATGAAAAAAGCGGTTCGGGATACGATGCTTGATGATAATATTCGTTTGGATGGGCGTCAGTTTGACGAAGTTAGAGCTATTTGGTCTGAGGTAGATTATTTACCAACAGCTCATGGATCTGCTGTTTTTACAAGAGGCGAAACTCAATCGTTAACGACCTTAACATTAGGTGGAAAGATGGATGAACAAATGATTGATGATGTTACCTTTAAAGGGTCCACACCCTTTATGTTGCATTACAATTTCCCGCCTTTCTCAACCGGTGAAGCTAGAATGAAATTTAATGTTTCAAGAAGAGAAATTGGTCATGGTAACTTAGCACTAAGAGCACTTAGGCCAGTTTTACCAGAAGATAATCCTTACACAATTCGTTTAGTTTCAGAGATATTAGAATCAAATGGTTCTTCTTCAATGGCTACGGTTTGTGCAGGAACATTGGCATTAATGGACGGTGGTATACAAATCAAAGCGCCTGTGACTGGTATTGCAATGGGATTGGTTGCTGAAAACGGAAAATTTGCAGTCTTATCTGATATTTTAGGAGATGAAGATCACTTAGGTGATATGGACTTTAAAATTACAGGAACAGCAAAAGGAATAACCGCTTGTCAAATGGATATTAAGGTAGATGGATTACCATATGAGGTCTTGATTCAGGCTTTAGAGCAAGCAAAAGCTGGACGTCTTCATATCTTAGATAAAATTTTAGAGACGCTACCAGCTCCAAATGCTGAGCTTAAGCCACAGACACCAAGAGTTGAAGCATTTAATGTTCCAAACGAAATGATTGGTGGCATTATCGGGCCTGGAGGTAAAATTATTCAAGGTCTACAAAAAGAAACCAATACAACAATTACTATTGAAGAATTAGAAAATGGTGAAGGTCGTGTTCAGGTTCTTTCTAACAATGGAGATGATATGGCAAATGCTTTAGAAAAGCTGAAATTGATAGCTTTCCCTCCACAAGTAGAAGATCAAACCGAATATGAAGGTGTTGTTAAGTCAGTAAAAGATTTTGGATGTTTCGTAGAGATTGTTCCAGGAACTGACGGCCTTATTCACATATCTGAGTTTGCTTGGGAAAAAACTGCTCGAATGAGTGATGTTTGTAAAGAAGGTGATATGCTCAAGTTTAAGGTGATAGGAAAAGATCCTAGAACTAGAAAATGGAAGCTTTCGAGAAAGATTCTTTTACCAAAACCAGAACGTAAAGAAGAGCCTAAGGCTTAAGATTTATAAAATCAACAAAAAGGCACTTCGGTGCCTTTTTTTGTTTATAAGTAATTCTCTTAGGTTAGGATTTCCTTTGTATTTTTATGACACTAAATAAAAAAACCATGAAAAAAAATTACACTTTTTTACTGCTAATGACCTTATTTTTTAGCAGTTATTCTTTTAGTCAATTAATTATATCTGAATTGGCTGATCCGAATGATAATGCGGGAGCGCGTTTTGTAGAGATTTATAATGTTAGCGGTTCTCCAGTTGATCTCACAGATTGGGAGTTGCGAAGATGGACCAATGGTAATGCAGGCCCGCAGGCGACAGGGGTTGATTTAACTCCAATTTCAAGCTTAGCTGCCAATTCATTTATTATTGTAGCTGCAAATGCTGCTGAGTTCGAGGCCGTTTATGGATTCGCTCCAGACATTGAGGCTGGAACAGGAGGTGCTGCAGATAGTAATGGTGATGATCAAATTGCAATTTTTGACCCTGCCGATAATACGATTGATATTTTCGGTGTGCCTGGAGAAGATGGAACAGGGACTTGTCACGAATTTGAGGATGGCCGTGCAGAGCGTATTGCGTCAGTAACTGCTTCAAATCCAACTTGGGATGAGTCTGAATGGAATGTTTGGGCTGACAGTCAAGTTTCAGGTTGTACAAGTCATACACAGCAACCCATCAATGTTGGTGATAATATTTATGATCCTGGCTCATGGGTAGGAGCCTCTGCGGGAACAGATCCAATAGTCTCTGTTTCAGCGGCTGAATTGACGAATTTTGTTCAATTTGTTGGCACGCCATCAGATGAGCAAACTACTGAAGCAACAGGTTCCAACTTGACTGCGGATGTAAATGTGTCCG
>JAKMFD010000178.1 GCA_022425625.1 Crocinitomicaceae bacterium
CAAAAACGGCATGGTATGTCATAGACCCTGTGTTCTTTCAAGGAACCTCATTAACTCCTCAGCATATTCAAGAAAATGGTGGCGCAATTACGAGTGATAGTAGGATGAGACAGGTGAATCAAAATGACATATTCCCACTTGTAGATATTCCATATGGCGGGATTCAAAACCTGCCCGTTCTAGATTTAGCCTACTATCCAAAAGAGAGGGGAATGTATAACTATGATACCACAAATACCGTAGATTCGATTGGACAATTTGTTAACCCTGAAGAACGCTGGGGTGGTATCATGAGAGGACTTACAACGAATGACTTTGAGGTGGCCAACATTGAATTCATTCAGTTTTGGATACTGGACCCTTTTAACGAAGATGCTGAAGCTGTAGACAGTAATGCCTTTCACAATGGCGGAGATCTGTATTTCAATTTAGGAAACATCTCTGAGGATGTCCTACCAGATTCTAGAAAGAGTTTTGAAAATGGTTTACCACCTCAAGGAGTCTCAGTCGACGACAACATTGACACCACTGATTGGGCTCGTGTATCGACGCAACAAGTAGTTGTAAACGCCTTTGATAACGATCCCGCTTCCCGACTCAATCAAGACGTAGGTTTAGATGGCTGGGATAATTCAGAGGAAGGAATTGCATTTCAAGATTATGTTGCATGGGTAAATAACCATCCAAATATGACCCCCGAAATAAAACAACAATTAGTGAATGACCCATCAGGCGATAATTATAACTATTATTTGGATGATAATTATGATACTGCAGAGGCCGATATTCTTAAGCGTTATAAGAAGTACAACGGAATGGAGGGCAACTCTCCTACCACAGAGATTTCCGCTTCAATCAATGCAAATGGCTATCCTACACAAGCCACCAACATGCCGGATATTGAGGATATCAATCAAGACAACAACCTTTCTGAAACAGAAAGCTATTTTCAATACAAGGTGAGTCTCAGAAGAAATGATATGCAAGAGGGGAGTAACTATATCACCAATAAGCAGGTATATACAAATGGGAATAAAAGTGAAACCTGGTACCAATTTAAAGTTCCAATTACAGATTATGAAAAACGCGTAAACGGAATTCAAGATTTTCGATCTATCCGTTTTATGAGAATGTTCCTCAAGAACTTTGACGAAGAGGTCGTTGTTCGTTTTGCTAGGCTTGAATTGATTCGAGGAGAATGGAGAAGATTTGTCGAAGACCTTAGCCAACCTGGGCTAAGTATCCAACCTGACCCAAATCTAACCACCTTTAATATCGGGGCGGTTAACATTCAAGAAAACGAACAAAGGGAACCTATTAATTATAGTGTCCCTCCAGGAATTCAAAGAGAAGTTGATCCCTCTCAGCCATATGCGCGTCAGATGAATGAACAGTCACTCGTTCTGGAAATATGCAACCTTCAAGACGGCGATGCTAGGGCAGCATACAGAAACGTGCAATTTGATGTTCGGACATACAAGAAACTCAAAATGTTTGTTCATGCCGAAGAGGTCATCCCTAATACACTTGACGACCATGAGCTTACATTATTTGTTCGATTAGGAACTGATTTCGTTGATAATTATTACGAGTACGAGCTCCCAATGGATGTTTCAGAATGGTATGAAAATGGTGCGGATGATATATGGCCTGCAACCAATGATATTGAAATCGTTTTTGATGACCTAATCAATTTAAAAAAAGAAAGAAACGCCATAGTCGAAGATGGAGGGACAGGTATTTCATATATTGTAGAATACTCTAAAACTGACCCAAAAAATAACGAGAGAAGAATAAAAGTTAAGGGAAGCCCAAACCTACAAGGGTTGAAGACTATTATGATTGGCGTTCGAAACCCTCTACAAAACGACCCCAATAATATTTGGCTACCGGACGATGGAGATGCTGAGTGTGTAAATGTCTGGGTCAACGAAATGAGACTTACTGATTTTGTCAGTGAGGGTGGTTCTGCCGCAGTTGGACAATTACAATTGAAGCTTGCCGACTTTGCCAACATCAATGCGTCAGGAAACTACTCTGGGATAAATTGGGGAAGTGTAGATAGCCGTGTTCAAGATCGGCAAAGAAATGAACAAATAGGGTTTGATTTAAACTCAACAATTCAGCTGGGACAATTTTTCGGTAAACAAGCTCGAGTTTCTCTACCATTTTTCTATGGATACTCTTTAGGGCTAATAAACCCCGAATATGACCCTTTCAATCCAGACATTAAACTGGCAGATTATGATGATGCTACCAGAAGAGAACGCAAAAAACTGGGCCAAGATTTTAATGAAAGAAAATCATTCAACTTTACAAACGTAAGAAAAGAAGCAAAGGCAGGAAGTAAAAATCATTTCTGGAGAATCTCCAATTGGGCGGCAAGTTATGCCTTCTCAGAAAACCTGCAGCGAGATTTCAATACTAAAAAAGATCTCACAAAAACATGGACAGGCGCGTTAAATTATAATTATACTTTCAAAGGGAAACCATTACAACCGTTTAAAAAATGGAAACCTGTTCAGAAAAACAAATATCTCAAGCTCATAAAGGACTTTAACGTTTTCTTGATGCCCAAAAACATTTCTTTCACAAATGATTATTCAAGAATCTACAATGAACGACAGGTTAGAAACAATTTAGTTCCAGACTATGAATTCGATCCTATATTTTTAAAACGTTTTGACTGGAATAGAAAATATGAAATTGGTTATGACATAACACGTAATCTTAAAACGACCTTTAGCGCAAGAAACCAAGCTATTTTCGAAGAAGGAAACAACAGTGTCGATCGCAATTCAAATCCGGAAGGTTATCGTGAGTTTTTAGATACTATACGTTCGCAAATGGCGACGTTGGGCAGAACAATGCAATATAACCAAAACGTAACCATAAACTACAAGATCCCTTTTAATAAATTCCCATTAACGAATTGGATCAATGCAAATATAAAATATACCGGAGGATACAACTGGTCGAGAGCACCATTGGGTCAAAGTGCATTTGGAAATACGATTCAAAACAGTCGAAATATCAATATGACCTCCCAAGCTAATTTTGTCAACTTGTATAACAAAGTGCCGTTTTTCAAAAAAATATTATCTGACGGCCGAAACTCAAGAGGTAGAATCAACCCACGCAGCGGTCCAGGAAGTAAAGGGTCTGATGGAAACAACCCAAAAACAGATACTGAAGAAAATAAAAAATGGGAATGGATCATTGTAGAAGATCTAGAACCGGAAATACCTTTAGACTCAATGACAAAAGAAGAACTAAAGGCATACAAGAAAAAAAATAGAGCGCATAAAAGAAAAACACGAAAAGAAGAACGTGCAAAAAGAAAAGTTCCAAAAATCCTTGGTTTCTTCGCTCGAATGATTATGACTGTAAGAAATGTCTCAGGTACATACGCGTTGACTGACGGAACACTACTCCCTGGTTTTTCTGAAGAATCTAGATTTTTAGGTATGAATAATTCTACAACCCAACTCAGTGGATTTGTATTTGGGCAACAGGGCTACGATGTTTTTGGAAGATCAAACGGCTACAATGTATCACAGTTGGCAACAGATAATAATTGGTTGGTTCGAAATGAAAACCTCAATACCCAATTTGCAACAACACATTCGGCAAATTTATCAATGCGTGCTACTTTAGAACCTTTAAAAGATGTAAATATTGATTTAAATCTAAATAGAAACTACTCCAATAACTCGGGAGAATTCTATCGTTGGAACGAAGGAACTGAAGCATTTGAGGGACAAAGTCAATTCCAGACCTCCACCCTCACCTATTCTACAATCACATGGGGCACCTCATTTATTAAACAGGGATCGCAATACCAATCTTCAGTATTCGATAACTTATTAAATAACCGTACTGCAGTTTCTCAGCTTATAGGTAGTCAAAATTCAAATTCCTCATTAACAAGTGCTGGCGGATATTACAGCGGTTATTCTGGAAGTCAGCAAGATGTTGTTCTGGGTGCATTCATGACAGCATTTAATGATGCAGCTGTAAATAGTAGAAATATTGACCCTATGCAAAGCGTACCCTTACCAAATTGGTCAGTAAACTATAGCGGACTTACAAAGTATAAATGGACTAAGAAATTCTTAAAATCTTTTATCTTGAGACACGGCTACAGTTCTACAGTTTCGTTGAATGGTATGCAAACCAATTTAAATTCAGAATCGGATAATCAAGGAAATCTAATCGCATTAGATATTGATAACAATTACATTCCTGATATGCAAATTCAAAATGTTGTAATTAGCGAACGTTTTTCGCCGCTTATAGGCATCGATGCAAATTGGATCATTGGAAATCATACCCTTCAAACGCGATTCGAATACAAAAAAGATAGACAAGCAACTTTAGCACTTAGTAACAATCAAGTTACAGAGTCGCTTTCCGAAGAAATTGTTATTGGGACAGCAGCTCGTATTAAAGATGTCAAGCTACCCTTCCGAAACATTAAATCAAGTGATGTCAATATTAAATTTGACTTTTCATTCCGAGATAACCTAACCGTAATCAGGAAAATTATTGAAAACACCAATCAGGCAACAGCCGGTCAAAAAACAGTTGCAATAAAAATTTCTGCTGACTATAACCTCACCAATAATTTAACTCTGATGTTTTATTATGATCAAAACTTAAATACACCTAAAGTTCAAACTTCATACCCTACCGGAAATGTTAACACCGGATTTAAAATCAGATTCAATTTAGCTGGAGTTCAATGATTCTAATTAGAGAGGCCAAGCCTAAAGATATTTCTGCTGTATTACGGCTTATTCGAGAGCTAGCTGACTTTGAGCGTGAACCAAAAGCGGTTGTAAATACCGAGTCAGAACTACACCAGCATATTTTCAAAGATAAAATATGCAATGCTATTGTAGCTGATGACAACAATGAAATAATTGGATTTGCGCTTTATTATAATTCATATTCAACCTGGAAAGGTAAATGCCTATATCTCGAGGATCTATATGTTCAAGAAGCAAGAAGAAAGCATGGTGTTGGCGCTTTACTTTTTGAAAAAATTATATCCATAGCTGAATACCAAAAGGTAAGACGTTTGGAATGGTTGGTTCTAGATTGGAATCAGCCGGCTATTCAATTTTATAAGAAATATGGGGCCAATCTTGACAATAGCTGGCTGAATGGAAAAATTGAATTCAACAACTAAATCAAATAATCAATCAAATACACCGTATTTTCATCCCGAATAGGTGTTTATTCATTGTGCCGATTTTAGTCCTCCACATCTCAGTATCTTAGTTTTGAAATAAGGAGAGACACAGGCAACTTCTTATGCAAAAATCAAAACTGCTTGGAGAAGCAGTTATTTCTAGTTTGATAAGAGTTTAATAGTTTTAGTCGACCCACTTGGGTCATTTGCATGAGAAGTTCCTGTACCTTGTTTATAAAATGAAGTAGCACAAACAATCAATATAAAGGCCTTTTTTAAGGCCTTTTTTATTTTAAAGAGTGCAATAATAACTCAAACTGTTATTTTCTTCAACTAGAATGGAGGAATATTCATTGACCTCTTTCTACCTAAATGAAGTACTTATCTTAGAAGTGAAATAAGGAGAGACACAGGCAACTTCTTATGCAAAAAGTTAACTGCTTGGAGAAGCAGTTTATTTCTAGTTTGATAAGAGTTTAATAGTTTTAGTCGACCCTCTCGGGTCATTGCATAAGAAGTTCCTGTACCTTATTTAATAACTTGCAGTAACACAAACAATCAATAAGAAAGGTCCTTTTAGGGCCTTTTTTCTTTCTATTTATTTTATTCTCACCCAATAACCAATATCAGAACTTAATATTTAAAGGCAAATATGCATCGGTTTAATTGATTTTCCCTAACTTTGAATTATAAGGATAAACAGGTCCCTTCTCACGCAATACTTAAAATCTTGCTTGGAGAAGCTAGATTTGTATCATCTAATGATAAGAGTTTAATAGTTTTAGCAAGGTCCACCTTGGACCACCCGTGTGAGAAGCCCTGTCCTTACTTATCACTGATTTACAACCAGTTTCACTTTGATTCCTTTCTGTAAATTACAGGTCTACTAGGACAAGCATCGTTTTTAAAAGCACTCATTTGCAATTCAAGTACAAATACTCCGTCTTGTATAGAATTAGGCACGAAAATAAATTCTGTAATTGTCCGCTCTGTATTGGTGTTCAATGGTACCTCCCAGAAGGCATGATGAAAAGCCAAAACTCCGTCATCCTGTTCTTTATCTACAGATGGTAAATCTACCAATACATGTTCGATACCTTTTGAAATCAAATAGGTTGCAATGCGCGCATCAAGATATGGAGGGTTGGTACCTGTGTATGAATGATTTCGCTTTAACTCATTATTTGGTAGCGTTCTCAAAATTATTGCCTCGATGCCCTTATCCAAATCTATATTTTGAATCTGTCCTAAGGTGATTACTCGATCTTCATTCTGAACCTTTGGTTCAATAGAAATAAGCTGAGCATTAAAAAAGAATTGCTTTAAACCATCATTTACTGAATGAAATGATTTGGTAATATGTCCGCAACATTCAGTATGTGTTATGTGTGCATGTGGATTGAAGGAAATATTCTTAAAATTCACCACACCACCTTCAGAAACACTTCCGATAAAGTTACCGTCCCTAACGGGTTCAATTACTGGGTTGCCTTGACCCCATGCTTTTAAACTCGAGTCGTGAGCATCAAGCTCTATTGATAAATCAATGGGTTTACTCGTATTTATATATTCAGTTTCATTAAGCCGTAAAATCATAAGCTAAATTTAATACAATATTCCTTCATAATTTATGATAGAATTCACCAAATAGTTCAGAACTGCACTATCTTTGTTTCATGGAACAAAAACAAGATAAGCTCAAGGAAATTATTTCTCATGCAAAAGAATACGGGTTTGTTTTCCCTTCTTCAGAAATTTATGATGGCCTTGCCGCTACTTACGACTATGGACAACTTGGTGCAGAGCTTAAGAATAATATCAAACAATATTGGTGGAAATCGATGACCCAAATGCATCAAAATATTGTGGGGCTTGATGCTTCTATATTTATGCACCCAACAACATGGAAAGCATCAGGACATGTAGATGCTTTTAACGATCCGTTAATTGATAATAAAGATTCTAAAAAAAGATATAGAGCTGATGTTCTCCTCGAAGACCATATGGAGAAAATCAATAAAAAAATCATTAAAGAAATCACTAAAGCTCAAAAGCGATTTGGTGAAAAGTTTGATGAATCCGAATTCAGAAAAACGAATCCAAATGTTCTTCGAAATCAGGGCAAAATAAATGATATTGAAGCTTCAATGAAAAAGTCACTAGAAGAAAATGACCTCGAAGCATTGCGAAATCTTATTATTGACCTAGAAATCTCTTGCCCTATTTCAGGTTCAAAAAACTGGACGGAAGTTCGGCAATTTAATCTTATGTTTTCTACTGAAATGGGATCTGTTGCAGGAGACGCCTCCACGATATATTTGAGACCAGAAACAGCTCAAGGTATTTTTGTTAACTTTTTAAATGTACAGAAATCAGGAAGGATGAAAATTCCTTTTGGTATTGCGCAAATTGGGAAAGCATTTCGAAATGAAATTATAGCGCGACAATTCATATTCAGAATGCGGGAATTCGAACAAATGGAGATGCAATTTTTTGTCACTCCGGGAGAAGAACTCAAATGGTATGACTATTGGAAGACACAAAGAGAAAAATGGCATAAAAACCTTAATCTCGGAGAAGACTTGCATAGATTTCATGATCATATTAAACTCGCTCACTACGCCAATGCTGCATGCGATATAGAATTTGATTTTCCGATGGGTTTCAAAGAACTAGAAGGTATTCATTCCCGAACAGATTTTGATTTAAAACAACACGAGAAACATTCAGGAAAAAAACTGGGCTACTTTGACCCTGAACGAAACGAAAGCTATGTACCCTATGTCATTGAAACATCCATCGGCCTTGATCGAATGTTTTTAGCAGTACTAAGTGCCTCTTTTACTAAAGAGCATCTTGAGAACAATGCTTCAAGAACGGTTTTAAAAATACCTGCACCTCTTGCACCTGTGAAGGTTGCTATTTTACCACTAGTAAAAAAAGACGGCCTCCCGGAGCTTGCTGATAAGCTAGCAAATAAGCTAAAATTTGACTACAATTTTCAGATTGATATCAAAGATTCTATTGGAAAAAGGTACAGACGACAGGATGCCATTGGGACGCCTATATGTATTACCATTGACCATCAAACGAAGGAGGATAATACTGTCACAATAAGATTCCGTGACTCAATGAAACAAGAAAGAGTCACTATGGATCATATCGAGATGATTCTTAACGAGCAATTAGGCTGGAAAAATTTACTAACTAATTTGGCTTAGAACTTGAAACTGATTCAATATTTTTTATTCGTATTCCTGTCATTTTCTATTCAGAGTCAAATGATTTTGAATCAAAATGGAGAAGCGTTCAATGAATCTCAATTTTTCAATACCTCCTTCATTGTTAAAAACAAAATAAAAACCATTCAAGGTACCTACTCTTTTAAAAAAGATGGCGATTTGATTCGCGAGGTCCCTGGATCATATACATACACTTTCAATCAATCAGGAAAACTAACCTCAATGATTGATATCAAATGGAACGGGAAGACATTAGACACCATAGTGCATTATTTTAGTTTTGATAAATCCGGGAAATTATTAACGATTAAAGAAAGTGAATTTGGAGGTGTTACACAAAAAG
Source organism: Crocinitomicaceae bacterium (assembly GCA_022425625.1). Lineage (GTDB taxonomy): Bacteria > Bacteroidota > Bacteroidia > Flavobacteriales_D > Crocinitomicaceae > UBA952. Next base: position 8,783 of record JAKMFD010000178.1, read on the forward strand.
AAATGCTTTATGACAGTGTGGGAAGAATCGTGAGTATTACAAACTTTAGAGTAGCCTTAGATAAGTTTGGAACAACAATAAAGAGCACAGAAGTGAATCAAGAAACTTTTAGCTATCGCGGAGGCAAAAAAACGACGTACAACTCCTATGGATTGCCATATTTAATCTCAACAGAAGAAAAAGATGCAGATGGCTACTTAGTATTCCGAAAGGAAAAATTAAAAAGAAGTGGTACGATTTCTACTAATAAATATCAATATAACGCAAAAGGTTATCTAGATAGAATAGAAACCTTTTACGACAAGACTGTAGAACCCGTAGAAACAATAAGCTTTTTATACGATCCATTTGGAAATCTTACAGAACGACTCCACAAAAAAATGAATATTCTCGTCAATGAATTACAACTTATTTATGATGATAAAACCCAATTATTGTATTCAATTATCAGAAGAAATCCGAGTACAAATTTTATGGCAATCATTAGATTTAAGACCTACGAATACTACCCCTAAATTAAAATAACATAACTTTAACAAATCGCTATAAGTCAATATTGGCAGTAATTACACCATGCATTCAGCTTGATTTTTCTCGTGGCGTTTCTTTTTTAATTAATTTGGCATAAAAATTCCAATAGCAAAGGAAATACACAACGATATGAAAAATTTATACTTTTTTGTTTTTACTTTTTTATTGACAGGAACCCTTTTAGCCCAAAAGAACAATAGCAATTACGATTCCAAATGGTTTATTGGTTTTAATACTGGTGTAACATGGAGCAGTTCAGATATTGACAATTCATTCACTATTAGAGATGCTGAAAATAGCCGGTCTACGCGCCCCTCAGGATGGAGTTTGTTTTTAGGCAAGTCGTACAATTATGATTATGGTAAGCTATTAAGTTTTGATATACGAGGACGTTACTTGCACGGCCATTGGTATGGGCAAAATACAGTGCTAGATTCATCATTAACCGCTATTAATGTTGATGCTCAAGAACTATACAATCAATACAACAATGAATTTGGTGGATTTATACCAAATTATTACACGGACTTGCGTCGTTTGAGTCTTGAGCTGGTAATTCATTTAAATAAGATTCGTGAGAAAACAGGTCTTGACCCATACATATTCGGGGGTGTTGGATTTTCTTGGAAAACAATTAAAGCAGACTTAACATCGCTTAATGAATTTGGTGAAGAAGCATTGTATTCTGAAACCCAGATGCTCAATAATGATTTAGATTTTGAGTTCGAAACAGATCTTATTGACAAACAAAAATATTTCATGCCAAGTTTGGGGTTTGGACTTGCCTATGATTTTGGCAAAACATCCATAGGTTTAGAACATAAAACAACGTTTACACGTGGCGATCAATTTGATGGTTATGTATCAGAGGTTCCTAGACTTGAAAATGATTTATACCACTACACCTCAGCCTTTATTAGATTTCGTCTTGGTGGGTCGAGCCGCGCTCCTCGCCCAGCTCCTAAACCTCCCACTTCTTCGAATAATTCTTCTGGATTTACGAGTTGTCCATCACCTGTTGTAAATATTCTTAACACAAATAATACGAGTACAAGTCAGGGGACATTGACGATCGAAGCTCAGCTAAAAAACGTTAGTGCGGTTAGTGAAATCAAATTAACTGACATGAATCAGATGCCACTTCCTTTTGATTATGACTCCTTCACTAATAAAGTAACTGCGACAGTAATGCTAGTTCCAGGTAACAATACTTTTTTCCTTAATGCTAAAACTAGCTGCGGTAGTGACATTGAGCGACTCAATATTCAAAATACAACAAGCTCGTCTTCAGGTTTCACAAGTTGTCCTTCTCCAGTTGTAAATATCCTGAACACCAACAATACTTCTGTTAGTCAAGGAACTGTGACTATTAGTGCGCGGATAGAAAATGTCAGTAATGCATCAGAAATAAAGCTAACTAACGCAAATCAAGTTCAGCTTCCATATAGCTATGACATTAACAGCAAGTTACTTTCAGCTACAGTTACGCTAATTGAAGGGAATAACATATTTAATGTGTCTGCTGCCAATAATTGCGGGGGTGATTCAGAGCAAGTAAATATACAACATACAAATATTGACTGCCCTTCTCCAGCGGTAAATGTTATCAATGGAAACAATTCATCCGTAAGCCAAGGAAATTTAGTTATCAGCGCTCAGATCGAGAACGTTAATAACGTATCAGAAATAAAATTGACAAATGGAAACCAAACACCGATTCCATTTAACTATGATTTTAATTCTAAAATATTGACTGCAACCGTTTCTTTGACCGAAGGAAATAACATCTTCTTTGTATCGGCAATTAATAGCTGTGGTGGGGATACAGATCAAATAAATATTTCATTTACCAACATACCATGTCCATCTCCGACAGTCAATGTTTTAAATGCCAATAATACGCAAGTTAATCAAGGAATCTTATCGGTAAGTGCACAAATTATAAATGTTAATAGTGCGTCTGAAATTATTTTTACGGACATCAACCAAGTCCCTATTCCATTTAACTACGATTTAAGTACGAATCAGCTTACAGCATCTGTATCATTAACAGAAGGTATTAACACCTATTTCATTAGTGCCTCAAATAATTGCGGTAGCGATACGGACCGATTAAATATAGAGTATACAAACTGTTCTGCTCCAACAGGGTCCTTTATCAATCCTTCTGCAAATTCGACTGTCCAATCATCAAACACCTTGATTCAAGCAAGTATATTAGGAATTACTGATGTTTCATTAGTTAAACTATTTGTAAACAATAATCAATTGTTTGGATTTAACTTTAATCAAGATACGGGTCTTTTATTAGCCAACCTTTCTTTGGCTTCAGGACAAAATGCTATAAGAATTGATTTTGCAAATGACTGTGGTCAAGGAACCATAAGTAATACAATCACATATGAGCAATGCGAACCTCCAGTTATAGAATTGATTCACCCTTCAGCATCTGGAGCTACAACAAATATTCAAAACCAAAACATTGATATTCAAATTACCGGAACAGATGTTAGCAAAAACAATATTAAGGTAAAGCTAAATGGGAAACTTATTAATATTTCAACTGCGTCATATATCGACCAATTGTTAAGCTTCTCGATTGTTTTAGCACCTGGCATTAATACAATTTCTGTAGATGTTCAAAATGAATGTGGCTCAGCTTCAGAGATATTCACTATAGATTTTGAAAACTGCACGGCCCCTTCAATTGTATTTAATGGTGTACAATCAGGACTCATAACGATGGAGTCAACATTGAGCTTAAACATAACAGTAAACGAAATTTTCGGAGCTCGAAACATTTCTTACAAGCTCAATGGTCAAAACATGGAAGGTCTAATATACAATGCTCAAAGTAGCAGTCTCTATGGTAATATTGCATTAGCTCCAGGTGATAACTACTTTACGATTAGCGCAACAAATGACTGTGGAACGGCCATAGAAACATTACATGTTTTCTATAATGATTGTGAAACACCTTCTATTTCCATTTCCAGTTTAGGCTCATTAACAGGAGATACGGATGTGTCTATTACGAATCCTGCATACACGCTAACGGCACAAATAAGTCATGTGAAATTACCCAAATATGTTTCATTGAAACATAATGGTCAAAATGTTAACTTCTCATTTTTAAAAGGGAAATTATTCAGTAATGTGACATTGGCGCCAGGTCTTAATAAGTTTACACTTTCCGTAAAAAGTCCTTGTGGTGAAGCGAGTGCTGACTTAACAATTGTATATGACGATTGTAAGCCTCCTATTATAAGCTTAAAAGTTCCTTCAGTTAATGTAATTCAAAGTACAAACCAAAAGGTTCAAATTATCGCAAAAATAACCAATATCACAAGTAATGGTCAGATCACTGTGTTAAACGGCAATACATCGATACCTTTTGCTTTTAGTAATGGGATAATTAAAACACAGGTTATGCTTATTGATGGTCAAAATTCAATCACAATACGGGCTAAGAATCCTTGTGGGGAGGATACTGAAATTATTTCAATTTCTTATGAGCCTTGTCAGACTCCTCAAATCATAATGAATCCGAGCACACCTTCTATGGTAATGACGTCCCAGGTTCAATTAAATGCAGTAATCCAGAATTATGCAGCTAGTACGAATGTGACAATAACAGTTAATGGGCACGCCATAGCTCCCTCTAATTATCAAATTAATAATGGAAACCTTTCAGGTATGATTCCATTAAATAATGGTTCGAACGTTATAAGTGTATATGCCGTAAGTCCATGCGGATCGGATGCTAAAGAGTTTTCTATTCTTCGTTGTAAAAATCCTTCCGTTAACTGGATTAATCCTGCACTGGTAAATACAGTTGTGACGAATGAAGCTTTTACGCTTCAAGTGATGGCCAACAATGCTTTAAACGCCTCGAATATCATTCTTACCTTTAATGGAATTCCTCTTGGCTTTGATTACAATGTCAATACAGATGCGTTGACTGCTAATGTAAATTTGGTGCCAGGAAACAATGTATTTTCCCTAAGAATATCCAATACATGTGGCATGACAAGTTCTAACATTACATTGATCTACCAGCCGGGGAATAACGGTTCAAATGGAACCAATGGTTCAAACGGCGGTAATAATTCTAATGGTAACAATGGCAATAACGGTTCCAATGGTAATAATGGCGGTAACAATTCTAATGGGAATAATGGCAATAACGGTTCCAATGGTAATAATGGCCATGGAAATAATGGAGATGGTGTAGATGTTTCGAACCCTGGACAAGGAGGCGGTGGTCCTAATGGCCAAAATGATCCAAGTGGAAATGTAGATGATGAAAATCAACAAGGAAATGGATCAGGAAATATGGGGACAAATGGAAACAATGGTGGGCAAAATAATAAAAGTCAAACACCAACTCCTTCTAACGCTCCAAAAGGGAATTCAGGATCCAACAAAAACACGACTGCACCTAAAGCAAATACACCCTCAGGAAACAAAGGCTCAGGTGTTAAGTCAAATAAGCCATCTAATAGTTCGAAAGACAAGGGTGCCCCGAGTCCCAAAACACCAACAAAAACGAACGGAAAAGGAAAAGGCCGATAGGCCTTTTTTTATTGGTTTTACAACGGTTTTCTCATTTAATCTTAGTATGTTTGCAGACTAAAATTATTACAGGTTATGGCATTAATAGGGAAAATTAGAGAAAAGTCCGTTCTTCTAGTAATCATTATCGGTCTTGCATTATTAGCTTTCATAGCAGGAGACTACTTTAGCACACGTGGAGGTGTAGGTGCTTCAGGTACATACGGTGTGGGTCATGTTTTCGGAGAGAAAGTGGACATGAATAAATATGAATATTTGAGAGCTAAATATCAAGACAACGCATGGCCTATACTCATTGACTCAATGATCATGAGTAAAGAATACCAAGAATTGGGTATTTCAGTATCAGATAAAGAGCTAAATAGTTATTTGATGGCTACCGATGGATTTGATATTTGTCCAGATCAAAATATTCGTTCATTTTTTACAGATTCAATTACGGGACAAATCACGGAACAGTCGAAAATAGAAGGTCGTGTAAAACTTAAGCAGCAACTCGACGATGTAAAAAAGGATAAAGCGCGTTGGGCTGAACTTAAACGCTATTACGCCAATCAGAGAATGAATCAAAAATATATTGATGTTGTTTCACAAGGTCTTTATGTTTCTAGTCTTGAAGCAAAGGACGACTTCACAAATAAAAACCTTCGAAAAGATATAGACTACCTTTTGAAAAATAACAATGCCATACCAAATGATAATATTGAAGTGAAAGATGCAGATCTCGCAGCTTATTACGCATCTCACAAATGGGATTCTAGATTTCAGAGTGATGAAGCATACAAGGTTGTGAAATTCTTTAGTATTGATGAATCTCCATCCTCAAAGGACACGGCTGATTTCAATGCGAAGTTTGAAATCTTTAAATCTGGGATGGCTAGTGCCGATAATGATACAATTTATTCGAACTCTAAGAGTGATATTAAATTGTCTTTCTTCAATGCACGTTCTACGTTTGTTCCAGAAGGACATTTCAAAGCAGAAGAATTATTTACATACCCTAAAACGATGGATTCGACTTTTGCAAATGCAACCATCGGAGCTATTGTTGGGCCGTATTCTTGTGGCCAAAAAATGAAGACTAAAACAAATGGTCTTGACTATTATGCAGTTTCTAAGGTAATTGGAAAAACTCCGTCAAGAATAAAAGCAAGACACATTTTACTACAAGTAAGTGCAGAAAGAGATTCTGCGTCTAATGAGGCATTAGCATCAAACCTTTTAAATCAAATCAAATCGGCAACTGATAAAAATGTAACGTTTGAAGCTTTAGCAAAAGCAAATTCGGCTGATGCAAGTATGGAGTTTGATAATCTTTTAGAGCTCACCTTAATTTATCCGGAACAAACAAGAACTAAGTTTTTTGGGAAAGAAATATCTGACTTCTGTACAAACAGCGCGGTAGGTTCAGTTGCAATAGTAACTTCAAGCCTCGGAACCCACATTGTTGAGGTTCTTGAAAAAGATGATAATAGCTTACCTAAGCTTGCCACGATTTTCAAAGAATTTAAGCCTTCGGAGGAAACAATGAATTTAAAAGAAAAAGAATCAGATAATATTCTGAGTACTTTATATCAAGGAACAGAAAGGTTAAAGTCTTCTAAGGAAATTAGAAGCTACTTTGATTCTGTAGTTCTTGCTAAATCCTATAAAGCTCGAGCTTTGAAATTGGTGGATAATAACCCAGTTGTTCCTGTATCATACCTCAACAGTTCTAATGCAGGGGACAGATTGATTCGTGCTGCTTACAAAGAGGGATCAAAAGTAGGAACACTCGTTGGGCGTCCAATTCGAGACAAAAACACGTATGTTATTGGAATGGTATATGCTTCAAGATCGAAAGGAGCTCCCGGGTTTAATGAAGTTGAAGACGAAATGCGTAAAGCATATATTAATGCAAAAAAATCTGAAATGATTGTTAAGGACTTTGGAGACAATTCTATTCAAGATATTTCGAAAAACTTAAATATAAAAATTCAATCTGCTAGTGTTTCATTAAAAAGTTTAAACAACATTGATGCTGAAGTTATTGGTTCGTTGTATTCAGCCAAAAACAATAAGGAAAATGTATCATTACCTCCTCTTGTGGGAAAAAACGGTGTTTATAAAATCTTTATGAAAACAACAGCAGTTCCTGTAGAGAAAAAAAGCTATCAAGTAGAGAAAGATGCAATGAACAAAGAACTCGTTACAAAATTGGTGAAAACACCCATTACGTTTAATCAAAATCGAGAGCGTTCAGAAGAAAGCTATTTGATTAATGGGCTGTACCAAAGAGCAAATGTCATAGACAACAGAAAGCTTCTACAGTTAAATATTAGAAACTAAGGCCTAACGATCTCAAAGAAGCCATTCGTAAACCCAACCTTATACGAACTCCAACGTTCATCAGCCTTATAATAGTCTGTCGATATGATTTGAGCGCCACTTCGTAACGCGGCATTCCATGTGTCGTAATTATTTGCTCTTGATTCAACACTACCAGCATCTGAACGAGTTCTAACTATGAATTGAGAGGTGAGCTCTCGAATTTCTGTCTCGCTTGCAACTGCGTTGTTTCTTAAAAGAAAAACAGTATTCGCATCACTTTGATTTCCATATTGGAAGAACATCGGACTCACAAAAGCTCTATATATGTGATTGTTACTTCCTTCGAGGATAAAAATAAACCTTCCTCTTAATTCCTCTAATAATGGCCAGCCTTCAGCTACTACCCTTTCTTGAAGAGTAGAATAGTTCTTTTTAAAATCGGAAGGCTTGAATATTTGGCTTGGGGTCAGTATAGCGGAAATTTCTTGTTCTAAATCTAAAAATGCTTTTTGATCAAACGGAATGCATCTCTTGAACCCCAATCTTTTTAATGTCTTAGACTCATCAGCGGGATGCGATCCTTTCGCTTCCAAATTGATATAAATAGGAAAATGGTCTGAATGCAAATCACTCCAAGACTTTAAAGCTTCTAGGGCAGACTTAAGTGTAAGATAATTGGTTTCAAAATCTACATCCGAAATATGTAATATCTTAAATCCAGGCTTCTTTAGAGCGCCACCCTTTACACGTTGTCTTTGACCAAATAGGAATAAATTGATACGTCTTCTTTTATAATGTCCCCCTTTTGGGTCATAATTGACATCTAATTCTATACCACGTATACCATAATTGTCGAATTGCTCAGAAAAGGGTAAATGTCCATAATCAATAAAGTTCGGATTGTTTTGTTCACCAAGCTTGTCTTGGAATTTTTTTAAAAAACGCAAAACCTTATGGTGAGGCCTCTTTTTATAGCTATTGTGTGACGCTAAAATTCTAATTTCATTCAACGGAGTATCATCACTTGGGAGTTGCGCAAAAGAAAGGCTAGAAAAAAAAACCATGCAATAAAAAACCAAAAACTTCATTTCTTAAAACTTTTAGAGATTAAAGAACGAAGCTCTGCTCTAATACATTCGTATCTCAAGTTTGGGTAATGACTCACTTTAAATTGATCTATATTCGTAAAATTACGCTTCTCTCCTTTGACTGAAAAGAAAGTAAAACTATCGATATTCAATTCTTGAATAATTGTATGAATATTATGCCGATACCAGTAATGAGGGCTGTCTAGCATCCTTGGGGTATAAGTGAATATATAATCTGAATCACCACGATAACCATTTAACTTAAGACCACCTTGAAAATCCTTAGTAAGTGAAAAAACAGGCTCATTATTATAATTTGAATTTAAGAAATATGGAACCTCAACAAATACGTAATCTAAGGTATTCTGTTTCTCTAACAAAGGGACTAAATCCTCATACACCTCTGTTCTTTTATCCCAAGAACGAATGGTATTAATCACCTGCATTTCCATTGAGGCAAACCATAAGACAGCAATGACATAAGACAAAAGATAGAACCTACTATTTAAAAGCCATATACAAACTAAAGCTAGGACAAGGGACATAAATAAATGACTAGGAAGAAGCATTTTGTTATATAAACCATAAGTTACTGCCGGATAATTCGAAAGAACAAAAATGAAACAGCAAGCAAAAATTGTAATCAATGCATGCAGAAAGGTTCTTTTGTCCCATTTCGTATTAGATGCTAAATTTGAGCAATATACCAAAGGAAAAACTAATAAGCTCATCCACAACAAGGGCTCAGATGCGTAGAAGGGAATAACCTCATACAAGAGTATAGGGAGTTCGATAAACATTGCAAAGAAATAATAGAAGCCTTGTAAAATAGAATGTTGAGATAAAGAAAAACCATATATTTCCTCTCCAATCTGATAGTAGGGCCCAATCACGAACTTTAAAATGAGTACAGCTATAAAAACTAATCCAGTTGTAAACAATATATTCCTGAACCTTACGATGCTCTTGGAATTGCTCCATAGCTGTAATAGCGGAAAAAGGAACAAGGGGAAAACTATTTCACAAGAAAGTAAAGCCAATAAAGACCACGAAAAATAAATGAAATAAAAACGAAATGTACCCTTCCTATTTTGGTTTTGAGTAGATCTAAGCGCTAAAAGAAAAAAGATGATCGACAATATATATCCAGTTTGCATCGCATTAAAAAGCTGGGAAGAGGCAAAAATGGGGAAGGATAAAAAAAATAAAAATAACAATGTCTTTTTACTGCCCAATGATTTTTTAAAAACAAGATTAGCTGTGATTATAAGAGCTGCCCAAAGCGAAAGGCGAAAAATATTATACAGCACATAGCTTGAGCCAAACAAATGCAGTGTTG
>JAKMFD010000192.1 GCA_022425625.1 Crocinitomicaceae bacterium
GGTCTTGCTTCTGATGGACCGGATTATACAAATATTCCTGTCCCTGTTAATATCACTATTCCAGCTGGTGAGAGATACTCTTTCCATATCGGTTCTACAGGTGGCGTTGCCTACACTAACGGTACTGTTCTTGGTGATGTTTATGCTGCAAGTGCAGGATTTAACTTCATTCAAGGTCATGGTGGTACGATTTTCAACTGTACATTCGCTCCTAGAGTCTTTAACGGTTTAATCCGTTACGAAGCTACTCAAGCTATTGATGTTGCTTGGTTTGACGCTGCGACAGGCGGTGCTGTAATCGGTAACGGAACTCCTTTCGAGTCTGTTGGTACAGGTAATTTACCTAGTTCAGACACCACTGGTACTTTCGACTTTTATGTGGCAAGTGATAACAACGGATGTTATAGTGAAGAAACCGTTACGGTATCTGTAAATATTGCTCCGGTTAATGTTTATCTATCTTCAGTAGATGCTTCATGTAATACTGGTGCAGATGGGTCATTCGTAATCGACTCTGTTTCTTGTGGTGAAGCACCATTTACGTTTTCTGTAGACGGAGGTGCTGCAGGTGCAGCTCCAACGGATTTAACAGCGGGTGTTTATGAAATCGTTGTTTTTGATGGTCTTGGAGATTCTTCAAGTGTTTACTTCTTAACTGTAGGTAGTGCTGCTGGTCCTTCGGATCTTGTAATCAACGATCTTACAGATACAAGTGTTGAAGTATCTTGGGTATCTAATGGTTCTGAAACAGGATGGACTGTTGAGTACGGTGCCGCAGGATTTACGCCAGGTACAGGAGAGGAAATTGGTACTGTAGCCGTAACTGATACCGTTGCATTTGTCAATAACCTTGAAGGTAATACAGACTATGACTATTATGTAGTTGCAGATTGTGGAACTGGTGTTAATGGTGATTGGGCTCAAATTTCTTTCACTACGGATTGTGGTTTTTACACCGTTCCATTTGAAGAAACTTTTGAAGATGATTCTGATACTCGTATTTGTTGGTATAATATCAATGAAGTTGGTGAAGAGGATTGGACCTATGCAACAGGTGCTGGCGGTGGATTAGGTGGCGCAGCTACTAATGCATTTGAAGGGGACCTCAATGCAAGATTTATTAGTACACCAGGTGGTGAAGTATCTAAATTAGCTTCTCCTAGAATAGACCTTTCTGGCCAAGACAGTGTTGCGCTTGTATTTGCTTATGCTCAAGAGTTCTGGGCTGGTGATCAAAACACGACAAAAGTATTTGTTAGAGATACGGATACTGCGGATTGGGTTGAGATTGCATCATATACTGATGACACTCCAGAATGGACTCTTGATACACTATTTATTGTTGATACAACAGATCAATTAGAAATTGCATTTGAAGGAACCAATGGTTGGGGTCGCGCGAATGTTGTTGATCAAATCCAAATCCTTCCTTGCTCTGTTGAGCCAGGTATTGATGGAGGTGGTAATGTTTGTAGAGCTGCTGACACAGTAGATCTTAACCAATACATTACACAAGGTGAAACTTACGGTTACTGGAGCTTCCCAGCAAATGAAACATTTGTAAATGGTTCAATTGCAGACGTTCAATTCTTACCTGAAGGAACACACGAATTCTTATATGTTGTCAAAACACCATGTACAGCGGATACAACAGTTGCATCCCTTGTAATATATGGTCCTTCTTCAGCAGGTGATGACGGTGCAGATTCAGTTTGTTTAAATGAGCCTTACAACTTATTATCTTCTTTATCAGGTAATATCGATTTAGGTGGGGATTGGATTGATCCTCAAGGAAACAACCTTGGATCACCAGCTATTACGGCAAGTAACATCCCAGGAAGTTACAACTACCAATACATAACTTCTAACGGAGTTTGTGAGGCTGATACATCAACAGTTCTATTATTTGTAGACGGTGGATGTGATTACCTAGGACTAATGGAGGCAGACTTAAGCTTCTTTGAGCTTTATCCTAATCCAACGACTGGTAGTTTCAATATACAAGCTAACGAAGCTGAAGGATTCTTCAGTGTTGAAGTAACTGACCTAAATGGTAGAGTTGTTAAAACATTCAAGAATTACATTACAGGAAATGAAATCAAATCAGTTGATTTGAAAAACTCAGAAACTGGAACGTACTTTGTTAAAATCTACAACAACAATGTGTTTAAAACATTCAGAGTTGTTAAGAACTAATAACAATTAATCTTCAAATTAAAGGGAGGCCTAAGGTCTCCCTTTTTTTATTTTCCTATTTTCGCTTATGTTTAAGCTACCCGAAGTTCCTCAGAGCATTTTTTCTAAAATGTCATTCTTATCAACTGAAAATAATGCTATAAATTTATCTCAAGGATTTCCTGACTTCGATGTAGATTCGAAGCTGGTTGATATTATTAAAGCGACCTCTTCAAAAAAAGTTCATCAATACTGCCCAATGAGTGGATTGCCGGAATTACTGAAAGAAACTTCAACTCTAGTTAAAAACGCCTACGGAAGAAACCTCAATCCAGAAAAAGAAATTCTTATAACTGCAGGTGCGACTCAAGGTATTTTTACAACAATACAAGCATTAGTGGCCCCAGGAGATGAAGTTCTCATTCTAGACCCAAGTTACGACTGCTACTGCATGCCAATAACACTGTCTCAAGGGATTCCAATTCGTATTCCATTAAATCATGAATTCCTACCAGACTGGGAGCTGATTTCTCAATCAATTACCAATAAGACTAAACTCATTATTACTAACAATCCGCACAATCCATCAGGTAGAATTTGGACAAAAGATGACATGCAAACATTGGCGAAAATTTTAAAACGTTGGCCGCAGCTATATCATTTATCTGATGAAGTTTATGAGCATATTACATTTGAAAAAGTACACTTATCCGCCAACCTATTTACAGCGCTCCATGAGAAGACGGTCGTGGTTTCTTCTTTTGGGAAAAGCTTTCACATTACGGGATGGAAAGTGGGTTACGTTGTTGCGCCGGAAATTATAATGGACGAAATTAAAAAAGTTCATCAATACCTTGTGTTTACAGTAAACAGTGTAAGTCAACACGCTCTAGCAGCGTATTTAAAAAATGAAAATGTTAAAGCCCTAGGTTCTTTTTATCAAAAAAAAAGAGACTTATTTCGGGATGGTTTGTCAAAAAGTCGTTTTGATTTGCTGCCATGTGAGGGGACATATTTCCAGCTTGCTTCTTTCAAAAAGATATCAACCCTTAACGATGTTGATTTCTGTCAAGAGCTTGTCACCAAACACAAGGTGGCTGCGATTCCTGTTTCTGTATTTTGCGATCACGAAGACAAAAATCATGTAGTTCGGTTTTGCTTTGCCAAAGAAGATAAGACCCTCATTAACGCGACAAAAGTATTATGCAAGATCTAAAAGTAGCACTTCTACAATTCGATCAAATTTGGGAGAATAAGGAGGCAAATTATGATGAGATAAAAACATTGTTAGCTCAAAAAAAGGACTTTAACCTTCTATTGTTACCTGAGATGTTTGATACTGGCTTCACCATGAATCACGAACACCTGGCCGAAGACATGGAAAAATCTGAAGGAATTAATTTTCTCAAAGCGCTTAGTGCTCAATATCAAACCGCTATTTATACAACAATCATTATTAAAAGCAATCATAATGTATACAATCGAGGTGTTCTTGTTCAAAAAAACAAAGTTGATCTCTATGATAAGAGAAAATGCTTTGGTCTCGGCGGAGAAACTGAATTTTATACCTCAGGTAATAAAGAAATGATAGTTACACTTTTGGGATGGAAATTAAATCTTCAAATCTGCTATGATTTAAGATTTCCTGAATTAAGTCGTAATAGACTCGGTAAAGATGGTTCCCCAGTGTACGATGTTCTATTATATGTTGCGAATTGGCCACAAAAAAGAATTAATCACTGGATAAAACTACTGCAAGCAAGAGCTATTGAAAATCAATGTTATGTAGTTGCTTGTAATAGAATTGGGAATGATGGTAATGGCCTAAAATATAATGGCAAAAGCCTAATAATTGATGCCAATGGTGAAATAATAGGCAATGAAAGTAGTGATGGGGTTGGTGAATTGGTATGTGCTTCCCTCTCCTATAAAAAACTGGAAGTCTTAAGAAAAAAACTTCCATTTCTACAAGACCAATAAATTTCTTTAGAGTTTTGTATATTTAGGCGTCTTAAAATATATACATGAAAAAATTACTACTAACGACTGCCCTTATTATCGGGGCAAGCTCCATTTGGGCACAAAAAGCACCAAGAATTATTTTAGCTGACGAAATGTCTAGCGTTGAAAAACCCACAGAAATCATGCCCTCTTTGAAAGATGAAGGTATCACTATCTGGTCTGATGACTTCTCCGATGAATCTACTTGGGTCATTGATAATAGTGGACAACAAGGTCTTCAGTTCGGATGGAATATTAATGCAGTATCTGACGGATGGTACGCAGCAAATGGAATTAGCTCAACTTCAGGTGGGAATTACGCAGAATTGGTAAATGGAGACCCTTTTGAAGGAACTCAAGCACTTGACGTAGTTTATACCTTAACTACGGCGAACCCTATTGATGTTATTGGGCTTGCGGGAACCAACCAAGTAACCTTAGAGTTTGAACAATTCGGGGCAAGATTTAATGACCTTCAACAAATATTATATAGCACAGATGGCATAACATTTAATCCTATTGGTGACAATTTAGACCAACCTGTTTTATCGGCATCAGGAGGTGCTGCCTATGATAATCCTGATCTTAAACAAATTAACTTAGGTACGGTTTTATCAGCGACAAATGATCCAATTTGGTTACAATTCAGCTGGACAACCAATTACCCTGGTTCTGCAGAAAATCCTAATGTTTGGGTAACTTATGGATGGTATATTGATGATGTGCGCATTGTTACCAATCCAGGGAACGATCTTCAAGTTACAGATACTTACTGGGGTTCGGCAGGATTGAATTACTATCAAATTCCGATAACTCAAGTAGCTCCAATCGATTTTGAAGCAGCACTTTTTAATGGCGGAAATAATATACAAACGAATGTTACTTTAAATGCTGACATAAATGCAGGTTCCTTTACAGGTGTGAGTGATGCCGTTTCTATCGACCCGCTTGGGTTTGATACGATATCTTTAAATACCCAATTTACGCCCGATGCCGTAGGAGAATATACCATCGTTCAAACAATTTCTGCAGACTCATTGGATGATGTCCCTTCGAACAATGAAATTGCGAACATTAACTTCGATGTTGTAGAGTACATATATGCAAGAGATAACAATGCTGTTGGAGGAAGCACCTCTAATGGTGATGATGGATTCGAATCTGGAAACCTATTTGATATTTGGACTGATCAAACAGTTAAAGCGATAGATGTCAGAATCCCAGGAGGAAATAATGGAGCTCAACTCGGGGTTGAATTTTATGTGAAGTTGTATTCGTTGGATTCAGAGGGAGAGTTTATTTATGAAAATGAGTCTGACCCTCTTGTCTTAACACAACAAATGCTGAATACAAGTCTTACCGTTCCATTATTGAGCCCGGTTGATTTATATGCTAACACAACTTACCTAGCAGTCGTTGGTTGCTTTGAAAGTGGCTTTAGAGTATCTACTGCGGGAGACTCTGACCCTCAAACATCTTTCTTTCAAGACCTTGCTGATGG
Organism: Crocinitomicaceae bacterium; assembly: GCA_022425625.1. Taxonomy (GTDB): domain Bacteria; phylum Bacteroidota; class Bacteroidia; order Flavobacteriales_D; family Crocinitomicaceae; genus UBA952. The sequence continues at coordinate 5,678 of JAKMFD010000192.1, forward strand.
GACTTGGTACTATCAAACAGGCACTCCATTCGTTAGGTTGAACTTTGATCCAACTATTGGTATCGAAGAGAATAATACTTCATTCCAAGTTGGTAATATTTTTCCAAATCCTGCAAATGAAAATGCAAATCTTAGAGTGGTTATGAAGAATGCACAAAATATAAACCTTGAGATTTCTGACCTTTCTGGGAGAATTATTTCCTCTGAAAATCTCGATTTGAATCAAGGTGAAAATATTGTGCCTTTAAATGCAAAAAACCTAAAATGTGGTATTTATAATATTACTATCGCTAGTAATAATAATGCTGTTAGTAGAAAATTGACGATCAAATAATCGTTGTATTCTCAAATTATGAAGCCGGCATTGCCGGCTTTTTTTATGATGGAATTTGAAATAGGGTATTGGGGTTTATTTATTACCAGCTTTTTAGCGGCAACATTTATACCCATCACATCGGAGCTGTTTTTAATCAGTATGCTAATTATGGGTTATCATCCCCTAAGTTGCTTGTTTTTTGCCACAGTTGGTAATTCTATAGGAGGTTGGTTTAACTACCTTTTGGGACAAATAGGAGATCCTAAATGGTTAAAAAAAATTCGCGTATCCAAAGACCAAATTAAACGTTGGCAAACAATTGTAAATAAATACGGTCATTGGCTCGGTGTTTTAAGCTGGCTTCCTTTTATAGGGGACATTATGGCTGTAGCACTCGGTTTTTTTAGAGTTCCATGGCTTCCAAGCTTTTTTTTTATTTTTATTGGTAAATTCTTAAGATACCTTGTAATTGTAGGTATATTTTATCTTGGATGGGTATAAAAGCAACAATTTTCAATATTTATCGTAATGTAATTAGGTAATTTATCCTTCCACTTATTGGATTTTTTTTATGGAAAGAATATTTAGATTCATAACCAACTTAGTTGATAGCTTTCGTTTAAACAACGAGAAAGAGGACTTTTCTATTATTTCAGAAAATATAGATAGTGGCGTGGTTTTCAAAGGAACCAATCTTTGGATTCTGGTCTTTGCTATTTTCATTTGTTCCCTCGGGTTAAATGTAAATTCTACTGCAGTAGTTATCGGTGCCATGCTTGTCTCTCCATTAATGGGCCCAATCATTGGACTAGGTTTCGGCCTTGCAACATCAGATATATCTTTACTCAAAAAAGCACTTTATAACTACCTTTTTGCTGGAATTGTAGCGATTCTTGCCTCTACACTTTATTTCGCTCTTACTCCGATGCATGTGGCGCAAACAGAAATGCTATCAAGAATTTCTCCCAATATTTATGATGTTTTCATTGCGTTTTTCGGGGGGCTTGCAGGTATTGTAGCTATAGCGAGTAAAATGAAAGGGAATGTTATCCCAGGTGTGGCTATTGCAACAGCTCTAATGCCTCCGCTGTGCACCGCAGGTTATGGCTTGGCTACGCTACAATGGAGCTTCTTCTTTGGCGCTTTTTATTTGTTCTTTATTAACACTGTCTTCATTTCCCTGGCAACGCTACTTACTTCAAGGATTTTAAAGTTCCCGCAGAAGAGTCTTCTTGACGAAAAAGTATCAAAAAGAACGAATCGCATCATATGGACGATTACGATAATAACAATTGTTCCAAGTATATATTTTGGATATACGATGGTTCAACAAGATCGATATGTTCAAAAAGCCACGCGTTTTGTTAAAAGTGATCTCGCTATACATCCCACCAAAAACAGCTATCTATTGGATCACGAAATCAATGCTTCAGAAGAGATAATTAAACTTATTTACGGTGGTGCGAATATCTCGAAAGAAGAAATAAAAAATCTGGAGAAAAAGCTCCCTATTTTCCAGCTAGAGAAAACAGAGCTGGATATTCAAATTGGTTTTGGAAATAAAGAGGAAGAGGAAATAAATCCTCTTGCCGCTGAACTTCTATCTAAAGAAAGACAAATCGAAATGATTCAGAGTCAGCTTGATGCTAAATCAGAACGGTTAGATAGCATTCAAGAAATTGAATCCCTGAGTCAAAAAATATTTAAAGAACTCACGGCTCAATATCCCGCTGTCAATTCCCTTTCACTTCAACCGAGCACCGAATACACGGACTCCTCTAATCGCATTGTGTGGTTAGTTAATATAAAGCTAGACAGTGCAATTCGAAAAGAAGATAAGATAAGAATCAAAGCTTGGCTAAAAGAACGTGTTCAAAATAAAATTCTCTATATCCAATATCGTGTTAAAATCAAACCTCCGATAGATAGAATCATGAATCTATTCAATCAATAATATGATTTAAAGGGGTCTCTCTTTTCTATAAGATCTTTGACACCTAATTTAACGGGAGTGTTGGGCAATACTTCAAGGTCTCGACGGCCAGTGAGGGTATTTAATTTCAATGTTGAAATAGAAATGGGGAGTCCTGAGTTCGTCAAAACAACTTGCCCAGGATTTCCATGTGTTCCCGCCATAGACCCAAAGCATGGTGTCCCAATGATCTCCCCCCTGCCATGAGTTTTAAACCATGCGGCCATCAGCACAGATGCAGACATAGACAAACCATTTGTCATAAGTTTACAATTGCCCATGAACGTTCTTGATTTTCTATTCATTAGTTTTTTCTCGTAACGAATTGATGCAATCGTTCCCATTTTACTTTTATAAAAATCATATTCTTTACTAATCATTCCCTTTGGATATACACGCTTTGCCTTTTTTTCAAAATCGACCTTTTCTAATCGTGACAAAGTTTCAAAACGGTCAAGGGTGCTTCGCTTATATAAATAATTCAAATCAAAAGTTGCTCCATTAGAATTTATATAGCTTAGCACGTGCTCAAGTAACAAAACATAACCTCCTCGATTACCACGAATATCCATTGTAATATTATTTATGTTTAATTTTTCTACCTTTTTAAAAAAGGAGTCAATCCCCCGCATATACCGCCGCTCCCGTTTTGCATCGAAGGACTTGAGTCGAATGCACGCTGAACTATCTCTAAATTCAAATTCGATATTTCTTTTTTCATACCACTTATTGTTTTTATTCAGGTATCGACTTGAACGCATCGAAGCAAGAGATTTTTGAATAGTATCCCCTTTTAAGGAAATATAAGTCAGCAAGACTGGATCCTTCGGTGTTTTGTTATATAAATTAAATACCAATCCCATCATTATAGAAACGAGCTCATTTCTCGCAGAAATTCCGGGTCCTTCAGATGGAGCGTATTGCGAGGTGAGCATGTATAAATCATTCGTAGAATAGCCATTAACATTTAAAACCTCTACTCCAATAGGAACTCTGTCTTTAAAAACTTTGGATAAATAAAACTTACCTTCAATTCTCGTTAAGTAAAATGGAGCAACAGGTCTTTTCTTTGAAAGTAATAACAGTAAATCACGAGGATTCAATGCCGTATGAGAATCTTCTAGCGTATTTAATAAAACACTCAATATACGCGAGAATTCCAATAAACTCAATGGAGATCGAACGGCTTCTTTTGCCGCGTTAAACGCAAGATTGAAGTTCTCTTCAGCACATCTATCGTATGGGTCAGGGTGAACTTTTTGAATGGATGTTCTAAGAAGCGCTAAATCAGATAACATGTCCTCTGAAGAAAGCTCTCTATTCAAAACATTTTCTTCTGAGTACTTCTTATTTATAAGCGCGTTGTTTTGTGCAGTCATGACTTGCATTAATGAGAAAACAAATAAAAACAACAAATGATAATTCAAAATAATAGTTTCTAGACGATAGGTAAATATTCCTCTAAATTAAAAACAAAAAAAGTTATAAATATGTTATTTTTACAATCGACTGTTAATCATGATCAAAGCTTACTTTTATTTTATAATCATAGCGCGTAAATGACTACTTTTCTTATCTCTGGTGGACGAGGGTTAATTGGAAAATCATTATCCAAAATGCTCAAAATACAAGGTCATAAAGTTTATAAATTAACTAGAAGACCAAAACGAAAAGGTCATATTTATTGGGATCCAGAAAAGCAAAGTATCGAAGGCAAGCATCTCCACGAAATTGATGTAATCATAAATTTAGCTGGAGCGAATATTGGCGAAAAAAAATGGAGTAACAAACGTAAGGTGGAACTCGTTAATTCGCGTGTTAACTCGATACATTTTCTTAAAAAATGTGCTGTAAACATGCCGGAATTAAAGTACTTTATAAGTGCCTCTGGAATTAATTGCTACGGTTATAACAGCCCTCAAGAAATGACAGAGAAAGACAGTTATGGTGATGATTTTCTATCAACACTAGTAAAAGAATGGGAGACGGCGAGTCATAGTTTTGAAGATATTTGCCCAGTAGGTATTCTCAGAATTGCAATGGTTGTGGATAAGAGAGGTGGGGCATTAGATAAAATAATGAAAACCATTAAGTTTGGTCTTGGCTCCCCATTGGGTGATGGTCAGCAATATGTCCCCTGGGTTCATATAAAAGATCTATGTCGTATGTTTGTTCACTGTATAGAACACAAAAAAGAAGGTGTCTTTAACGCGGCAAATGGATATTTATCCAACAAGGAATTCATGAAAACCATTTCAAAGAAAATGAAAAAACCATTCTTCCTACCCGCTGTTCCTAGGAGGGTTTTATCTTTGGTGTTGGGGGAAATGTCGACAATGCTTACAGAAAGTTTAAAGGTGTCAAATGATAAAATCAAAAAAACTGGTTTTACGTTCACCCATCAAGATTTTGACGCTGCAATGGCGGAAGTTGTAAAAAAAGACCACTAAAAGTCATCAACTTAAATTTGTAGATAAATACAATAACTTTTCTTGTTATTATTCTCTATTAAAAGTTATCTTCAAATAAAAGTAATTGAATGGCCAAAAAGCAAAAGATCTTCGTCCTTGACACCTCAGTACTATTACATGACCACCACGCAATAACGACTTTCGAGGATAATAACGTAGCAATCCCTATTACCGTATTGGAGGAATTAGACAAATTCAAAGTTGGTAATGATACAAAAAACTTCTGTGCTCGTGAAGTCATTCGTTTTATTGATAGGCTGTCGGGCAGTGGAGGGCTACAAGACTGGATCACATTAGGCAAAGGCAAAGGCAACTTCCGTGTCATCATGGAGCAAAAACCAAAGAAATTAGATGCTGAAAACATTTATGCCGAAGGCAAAAATGATCATAAAATAATCAATGCTGCCCTTTTTCTAAAAGAAAGTGAGCCAAAAAAATCTATAACGCTCGTAACTAAAGACATCAATCTTCGAATTAAAGCAAAGGCCCTTGGGGTTATAGCTGAAGATTACGAAACGGGGAAAGTTACCATTAAGAGTGAGGAGAAATCCAATACAATAGAAGGTGTTGACTCAGAGAAAATAAGAGAAATTTTCACAAAAGGACGCATAGATGAAAACGGAATTCTTGGAACTAATAAACTTACAAATGGATATTATATTTTAAAAAACGGCAAATCATCATCGCTTGCTTTTTTCAACCACGCGGTAGATCAAATCGAACGTATTGAAAAAGAATTCGTTTATGGTATTAAGCCTAAAAATGCAGAACAGGCATTTGCACTGCACGCATTAATGAATCAAAATATAAAACTCGTTGCCATTCAAGGTGTTGCGGGAACGGGAAAGACATTACTGGCGTTAGCTTCTGCTTTAGAGCAAGCCAAGCAGTACAATCAAATTATTTTAGCACGACCTATTGTTCCTTTATCCAACAAAGAAATAGGATTCCTTCCTGGAGATGCCAGTGATAAAATAGGTCCTTACATGGAACCTCTTTTTGATAATCTGAAATTTATCAAATCACAATTCGGACAAAATGAAAAAAAGCACAAGGCAATTTTAGAAATGCAGGAGTCTGGAAAAATATTGATAACCCCTTTAGCCTTTATAAGAGGTAGAAGCCTTTCTAACATAATGTTCATTATTGATGAGGCACAAAATCTCACACCGCATGAAGTAAAAACGATCATAACGCGAGCAGGAGAAAACACTAAAATTGTATTTACAGGAGATGTACATCAAATTGACACACCTTATCTGGATGAAAACAGTAACGGACTTGCTTATCTTATTGATCGTTTAACAGGTCAGAAGTTGTTTTCAAATGTCAAACTTGAAAAAGGGGAACGTTCAGACTTGGCAAATATGGCGAATGACCTTCTTTAATAGGTTAATGTACTCGAACCAGTTCACCAAAATAAAGGTGTTTCCCTGATGTTGTTTTCATATGAAGGCTTTTCACGTTATAGGTTCTATCGTGAAAATATATTGACATCAACTCTTTCAGTGTTTCATGATCAACTGATGGAGAATAGGTATTTAATATCAAAAATCCATCCTTATCTAAAATAGCGGAGGTCGCAGCAAGCAGTTCGTCAATCTTATCTTCTAATTTCCATTTCTCACCTTTAGCACCTAGTCCCCAGGCAGGAGGATCCATTTGAATTGCTTTATAAGTATTCCCCCGTTTTTGTTCCCTATTCACAAATTTCAATGCATCCTCATGAATCCAACGCACATTCATAATGCGACTTCTCTCCATGTTTTGTTTTGCCCATGATATTACGGGTTTAACTGAATCTAAATGATAAGTTTCAGCTCCCAAATTTCTTGCAACACATGAGGAGGCACCAGTATAGCCAAAAAGATTTAAAAATTTCTCGCCACTTAATAAATGGTCTTCTATAAACTCCCAATTGGTCTTTTGTTCAGGAAATAACCCTAGATGCTTGTTGTTCGTTGGCTCCAACTTAAATGTTAGTCTTTTATATTTCACATCCCACGTTGTTGGGCTATCTTTTTTAAGTGATTTCCAAACTCCTTTATTTGCTTTTTTTTCTATGAATTCCCAATGTGCCATTTTTTTCCATTGGTCAAACGGAATGCCACTATGAAAATAAGCCTGCATTTCAGGACGTATTGTTATTATATTACCCCAACGCTCTAGTTTTTTACCACCTCCAGCGTCAATGAGCTCGTAATCATCCCATGGTTCCGTAAAATGTTTGGCTGCTGACATATAACTAACGCATCTTAGGCGTCTTCTTTCTTCCTCCCATCATCTGAGCCATCCTCATTTGATTCTTAGAAGGTGCCATTTGAAGCTGCTGTTGCATTGTCTTTATCTGGTCTTTCATCATCCCTGATTTATCCAGTTTTTTTGCCTCTGATAGTAAAGACATTGCTTCTTTTCTTCTTCCAGATTGGGCACATACGCCTGCGAGATGCATCCTCGCCATTGCGTTATCTTCAGGTGTCCTTAATCCTAAAGCTAAAGCCTTTCTTAATTTTTGTTCACTCTGGGCAGGCCCTAGGTTTTGTGCACCCATTATGGCCTGCAAAAAAATAACATATGCATGTTGTTTTCTGGGTAAATACTGAGGGTTTTTAATTCGATTAATATACTTATAAGCCTTTTCCGTATTTCCAACACGCATTTGATTGAGTGCTAAAATCATGGTCGGGTTTCTGAAAAAAGAAAGTATAATTAACGCGGTTATTAATAACATTGAAATTCCCCAACCCCAAGAACCAGCGTAAAACAAGTAGGTATTAAAACCGATGGCGCCGAGCGCAATAAAAATTCGTAAAATAAATCCTATCATAATTCTTTAGTTGTTGCAATACATTTTAATTCAATCGCTATAGGTGTGGGTAATGAATTAATCTCTACGGTAGTTCGACAAGGTAAATTATCCTTAAAATACTCAGCATATATCTTATTATAAACCTGAAAATCTCTCTTCATATTCACTAAAAAAACCGTCACATCGACAAGTTGATCCCAACTTGACCCTGATTCTTCGAGTATAATTTTCACATTATCAAAAACACTTCTGCACTGTGCTTCAAAGTCAAATTCCAAAAAATTACCATTATGGTCAAGTTTTAAACCTGGCACCATCGAGTCTGTGGTGTCCGATCCCGCTACCCTCGGCCCAACTCCTGATAGAAATAATAAGCTCCCTACTTTTCTTGCATGCGGATAAAGCCCAACGGGTTTTGGTGCTTTATCAGTTGAGATACGTTTCTCCATAGAATACTTCTTTAAGTATTGCAAATATAAGCACATTATAAAAAGGTTATTATCCTTAACTTTGAAAAAATGAACCCTTTGATAAAAAATACGCTGAGTATCGTAATTCCCACCTTCAATGAAGAGGGAAATATTGAACTTTTATATTCAAAGCTTATAGAAACGCTCACGCCACTCGAACTAGATGAGTT
>JAKMFD010000193.1 GCA_022425625.1 Crocinitomicaceae bacterium
CCCTGAGAAAACCCAGTGGTTGTAAAAAGTATGAAGAGGAGTATTATATTAATTACACTTTTCATATTTCTCTGGAATTATTAAAAATAGTGCCTCAGGAGTTATAAGGTCAAGCTTGGTATATTCCAATGCTATATTCATTGTACGCTGAGGAGAGCGAACTTCAATCTCCATTTTTTTGGGGAGCCTATAACCATCAGACTCTTGCCAAGATAAATAATTGATTTGAATTTGTGTGCTATCCATCGGAACATTGATTTTTGTCGATGAAAGGTGTTTTTGGTTTTCATGTAATACATAGGTGTATACGACCTCTTTTTTCTTTCTATTGTTTGTCTTTCGATGTGAAGAAATAGTATAGCTATAAGGATCGTTATGCATAAAATATTTTTGTTCATTATTGAATCCAATGGCATGTCCATATATTGACTCCTCTATTCCAGAACGCTCAAAACTCACACCTAAATCAGATGTTAAGTCCTTCAATTTTTGGACTGAATAACATTTATCTTTTTTATTAATGATTGTTAGATTAGTAGTGTCTATTAAAGCACTAAATACAGGGATTCGGGCAAAAGAAACGATTGCACTTAAGGCCGAATCATTCACAGCTTTCAGCGTTGTTTTAAAGGAAATTTTTCTTTCAGAATCCTTAAAACTCACCTTTAATTTTGTGTACATGTGCCTGGGAGCTGTTGCTGATATACTATCAAGCTTTGCCACAAAATCTTTTTGTTTGAGCTTCTGAAGTTTATCTGGCCTTGATGTTGCATCGCTCCATTGCTTAGCACAACTAGCGGTCATGAATAGCAATAGCAAAGCACACATACCTTTATTCAACATATCCTCCCATTTTAATTTTTTTCTTTAATGATAAAGAGCCTTTGTCAAGATTCAGCGCCTTTTCCCATAGGATAACTGCCTCAGCATTATTCTTAAGCATTGACATAACATCACCTGTTCGTTCTAAAATACCCGAGCTCAAAAATGGATCATCACTTTCTAAAACACTAAGAACCTCAAGGACTTCGTTATACCGATCCTGTATAAAAAAAAGGTCAGCCTTTAACAATTCAAAAGTCACTTGTTTAGGGTTTTGCTTCAAGAGGGCATCGTCAAGTATTTTAATTGCTTTATTAAGCTCATATTTGTTCTCGTATAACCTAAGGCTCAAATTAAAACTTAAATAATCGTAAGTTGCTTTTTCTCCTATTTCTATGGCTTGCAAATAATATACCATCCCTTGTTTTAAAGCTCCCTTGCTAAAAAAAGACTCGCCTAATTGACCTAACAGGTCCGACTCTAATACACGATCATCCACTACAGCCATAAGTCCTTGTCTTGCAAAACTTTCTGCCAAAGCGTATTCATTAAGTTGATTTAAGGCAACAGCGCCTAAATAAAAAGGTTCTGGTTTGAGAGGAAATATTCGAACAGTTTGTTCGGCTGTTTTTCTCAATACTTCCCACCGCTTAGCATCATAATAAAAATACAGGAGCTTTTGCCATAAATCAAAGCGATTAGGATTAAGCTCAAGAGCCTTATTATATTGATCAATTCCCATCTTTAAAGCACGATTTCTCAAGGTTTTTGAAGTACCTGCTTTTATTGAATGCTGAAAGTAATAATCGCCAAGGGCGCTTAAGACCGTGTCATTATCCACAAAGACATCTTCCAGTATTTCTATGCTATTATTGATTTTTAAAGTGTCATTAACAAAAACTAAATATTCGAAGGCGTTTAAACTTTCATTTGAGGAAATGTTTTGAGACTGTATGGCTTGATAAAAATATTTTGAGGCGATTTCAGTATTTCCCTGCTGATAAGCATACTCTCCCAACATTAAATTACCAATGCCATTCTGGGGATCCACATCGACAAGTAGTTTCAAGTTTTGAATGCCTTTATTTTCTAGGCCCTGTTGAAAATAGAAATCAACTAGTGTAGCTAAAATCATCGGGTTTTTGGGTAGCTGATCATGAAGTTGTAATAATCCTTTTTCTGCCTCCTTAAGCTTTCCCATTTCTACATAAATCGAATGCCTTCTAAGTGCTGATTCAACAACATTGCCCTTTAAATCTTCTAAACGGTCTACAATACCTATTGCAGCGTTGAAATTCCTTGCTTTTCGGTAAGAATCAATAGCTAACAAATAATATTCGATTTCTCTTGGCCTGCTAGAAATAATCGTTTCAAAGAGTGCTCCAGACTCTTCAAATGCCCCCTTATTTCTAAGCATATATGCCAACTCGACTTGGTAAAAGACATTATCCTTATCAAGTTCAACTGCGGAAATCGTATAGGCTTCTGCTTGTGCTAAATCACCCAACAATAAAAAGGTTTGAGCCATTGCAAAATGCGATGCGTCATCACGGGGTTCTTCTTGTAAGCAAAATTCAAAACGTTCAATTGCTTTATTGTAATTGCCTTGTAATTTCAGCCTTAAACCTTCATGAAATGCAGTAATAAATGCTTTTGACTTTTGTGAGTTGTCATTATCAATAATCGACCTTGGCTCTTTACAAGCACAAAGGATTAATATCACTACAAAAAGCAGTTTAAAGCGCATCATCTATAGAGGTGAAGTCTCCTACACTTAGATCCTTAGCCTTTTGACGAATATTGGCAAATGAACCAATCATTGAATCTTTTAGAACCTGATTTTCTATAGAAGAGTTATGTTGAATTAAACAATTTTTCAATATTGAATCTTTTATACTTGTTCCTTCTCCCACTGAAACATGAGGCCCGATGACAGAGTTGATTACTTTAGCGCCCTCACCTATAAAACATGGTTCGATTATGACAGAATTGTTTACCTGCGCTGTCTTATGTCTAAGTGTTCTTCCTCTTTCTTGATCAAAGTTCAATACGTGCTTATTTGTGTCAACAGTTACTTTTTTATTACCACAATCTAACCAAGCATCAACCGTA
>JAKMFD010000196.1 GCA_022425625.1 Crocinitomicaceae bacterium
ATGGCAACACCTTTTGGGTTCAATGTTCTTTGTAAACAGTCTCGAATTTCAATAGTTAACCTTTCTTGCACTTGTAATCGTCTTGAATATGAGTCAACAACACGCGGTATTTTACTTAAACCTACAATTTTGCCATCAGGGATGTAGGCGATGTGGGCTTTTCCAAAAAACGGTAAAACATGATGTTCGCATAGCGAATATATTTCTATGTCTTTGACCAGAACCATTTCTGAATATTCTTCATGGAATATAGCCTGCTTAACGATATCATCTGGATTTATTTCATAACCATTCGTTAAGAATTTCATTGCTTTTGCTACTCTTTCAGGGGTTTTTAAAAGACCTTCTCTATCCGGGTTTTCTCCTAAATCCTTAAGGATTTGTCTATAATTGTTTTCTAGTGTGTTTGATTTCAAAGTATTGGTTTTATAGGAAGTAAACGTAGATAGATTAAAATGGTTCTTTACCTCCAAAATATTCTACAAAATTATTTTCAGTTTCTATCAGCTTAATTTTTACCAATTCACCACCTTTTGCATCAATTAGGTCCTTTATTTCGTCCCAAATACCAATGGCTAAATTTTCAGTTGAAGACATGATACCCTGCATAAAGTCGACATCGAGGTTAATGTTCTTGTGGTCAATTTTTTCAATCACGCTGCCTTTGATAATAGTACCGAGTTCCTTAAGATTCATAACAAAGCCAGTTTCTGGGCTAGGAATACCCTTAACGGTGACAAAAAGCTCAAAATTATGACCATGCCAATTTTTATTACTGCATTTCCCAAAAACATCATCATTTTTAGCATCTGACCAATCTTCGCGTCTTAACCTATGAGCTGCGTTAAAGGTCTCTCTTCTTGTTATATAAATGGCTTTCATTTCTTATGCGATATCAATTGTAGACTCTGTACTAACCTTATATATGCCATCTCGATCAAGGTGCTCAAGTTGAACATCATAAAACGAATTGCTCAGGGCTTTTTCGTAAGGTGTTTTAATTTTAATGTAATTTTCAGTGAAGCCATGTATGTATCCATCATGGTTTTCATCTTCAAATAATACTTTGCGCTTTGACCCCTTGTTTTTTTCGTAAAAATGGCGTTTTTTTCGATCCGACAACAAGTGAAGGACCTTGCTTCTTTCTTTTCTTTCATGCATAGGAACAGCATCGTTCATTTTCTTTGCCGTTGTATTCGCCCTTTCTGAGTATGTAAATACATGTAAGTATGAAATGTCAAGTTTTTTGAGGAAGTCAACAGTTTCTTTGAAATAAGCTTCAGTCTCTCCCGGGAAACCAACTATTACATCCACTCCTATGCATGCATCTGGGCGTAACTTTTTTATGTATTCAATTCTCTCCTCGTATAGCTTAGTATCGTATTTTCTACGCATGGCCTTCAAAAGTTTGTCATTGCCAGACTGCAATGGAATATGGAAGTGAGGCACAAATTTTTTAGAGGTCTCTAGACAAAAGTGTATGATTTCATTTGACAACAAATTAGGTTCAATAGATGAAATTCTATACCTATCAATACCTTTGACCTGTTCTAGCTTCTGAATCAATTGATAAAAATCCTCTTTACCACCTTGACCGAAATCACCAATATTCACTCCGGTTAAGACAATTTCTTTTATATTTTTATTCGCAACCTCCTGAGCTTGCTCAAATGTTTTGTCAATACTAGAATTCCTGCTCTTTCCACGAGCAAGAGGTATGGTGCAAAATGTACAAAAGTAATCGCAGCCATCTTGTATTTTTAAAAAAGACCTTGTCCGATCACCGAAGGAGTATGATGGAACGAATTCTTTAGTGGCTTTTATATGATCGAAAGCTACAATTGATGAAGTGTTGTTCTTATTCAGTTTTTCAAGATGTTCTAAAACATTGAATTTTTCATTAGCACCTAGAACCATATCGACGCCATGCATTGCACCAATCTCAATTGGTTTAAGCTGTGCGAAACAGCCCACAATAATCACAAAAGAATTTGGATTAATGCGTTTGGCTTTTTTAACGAGTTGTCTACATTTTTTATCGGCATTTTCAGTTACAGAACAAGTATTAATAACATAAATATCAGGGTGTTC
>JAKMFD010000043.1 GCA_022425625.1 Crocinitomicaceae bacterium
AACTCAGCTGCAGTTTTATTAAAGTATACTTTTGCTGCATTTTCTATACCAACAGCGTTATATAAGTAATCAAATTGATTGAGATACATGGTTAATATCTCTTTTTTGGTATATCTTTTTTCAAGCCTTGTAGCAATGATATGCTCCTGAGCTTTTTCATTAATTCTACCAAACTTACCTAAGAACTTTGAGATTCCGGTTCGTTCAACTTCTGAATCATCAGCTCTTTTTTGAAGGGTAAATAAAAGCTTCGCCAATTGTTGGGGAATTGTAGATGCACCACCACTTTTACCCATGGAGGAAATCGACCTCATTAGCGCTCTAAAATCAATACCGGAATGGTCTAAAAAACGTTCGTCTTCTGTTGAAATTAAAGCATCGATAACATTGGATGAAATCTTAGAAAAAGGAACACTAGATCTATTAACCTGCCAAAACTTTCCAATAATAATATTTGAACCAGCGGCATCATTTGCAATAATGTTGGATGCCAACAACTCAGGGGGGTTGTCTAACATCGAAACAGGAGGCAAATCATTTTCTGACTGTAATAAGTATAGTGATGAAATGACAGCAAGAGGCAATAAGGTAAATACCCAGTAGATGCTAAATAATATGCGCTTTTCTAGTTTTGTGATATTTTTTCCCCTTTCGGCCATTATTCAAAATTACAATTTATCTAAGTACGTGTCTTCTTTGGCTGTCTAATTTGAGCAAAATAAATACCATAATAGAAAAAGAAAGCATTGAAGACCCACCATAACTAAAGAATGGAAGCGGAATACCGATTACAGGGGCAAACCCAATATTCATTCCAATATTAACGGCAAAATGATAAAAGAAAAACATGCCAACGGAATAGGCGTAAATCCTGTTGAATTGTGAGCGCTGCCTTTCCGCAACAATAAATATTCTTACGATGATAAACATATATAGACTAACTAACAGGAGACTTCCTAAAAACCCCCATTCTTCTGCAAAAGGACAGAAGATAAAATCCGTTTCACTCTCAGGGACATGATTTGTTCTAACACTAGAAACAGAAGCATTTTTATACCCTTTTCCAACTAAGCCCCCTGAACCAACAGCTGCCATTGCACGGTATCTATTATAGTCTTTTCCATTAGGGTCTTCTTTTAATCCCAGGAACAATTCAATCCTGTCTTTTTGATGCTGGGCAAGACTTCCAAAGGACTTCTCAACAATCAAAGAAACCCCACTACCTAAAATAAAACATAAGATGATTATTAATTGAGCTTTTGAACGGGCTCTTTTCAATCCAAAGCGTTGCACAAAAAAACTTGAGATTCCTGCAAGAAGAAATAGACTGGTAATGATCCCGAAAGAACCGTAAAGCTTCACCCCGGGAATAACAGGAATATTTTTTTCTCCAAACAAAAGGGTTATGATGGATAAAAAAACAAACACAAATAATATTGGGATGAAGTGTGTCCCAAGCCAAGTTTGTTTGAATCGCACTTTAGGAATTAGGTTTACAAAGTTTAAAAGAAAAGGATCAAAGGTCAAGCCTTCTCTATAAAGCACAAAAAAGAAAGCAGTGAAAACAACAAATGTTCCAGCGTCAGGCTGAAGCAGGATCAGCACCATTGGAATTAATAGTATGAGTAAGGCAAGAAAAATATTTGTCGAATTCAACTGTTTCATATTCAGAGCACTGATATATTTAGAAAGCAAAAGCGCGGTTGAAATTTTAGCAAACTCCGCCGGTTGTATTCCCATACTTCCTATACCAAGCCATGCTCGGGCACCATTAATAGGAGGCATAAAAAGAACGACAACGAGTAGCGACATAGTTGTGAGGTATATCGGAAGGGCAAACTTCTTGTAAATATCTGAATCGATCAGAAAAACCATAACACCAAGAAAAAGTGCAATACAAATCCAGATGACTTGTTTGCCGTACTTTTCTGAGAAGCTAAATAGACTTGGGTGGTCCTCGTTAAATGCTACAGAATATATTGTAATTAAACCAAAAACAATCAGGGTGATAAAACCCAAAAATAATGGCCAATCCAAATTATTAATAAGCGACTTACTTTTTCTCATATTTTATTGTCCCATAAGATTTGCCTTCAATACGCGCGACTCTTTTTCAGGGGAGCTACATGTGTTCTGTAGGTATTTTTCTATCATAAGGCTTGCGATAGGTGCTGCCCAAGTCCCACCAAAACCGGCATTTTCTACAATTACGGCAATGGCTATTTGAGGATTCTCTTTTGGCGCAAAGGCAATAAATACAGAATGGTCTTCTCCATGTGGGTTTTGAACTGTCCCTGTTTTCCCACATACATCAATACCTTCAATCTGCGCCCTTCTTGCCGTTCCAGCGTCTTCATTTACAACGCGCCACATTCCAGAAATTACAGGCTCAAAATGTTTTTTATCTATCATTGTCGTGTTTTTTTGGAATGCAAGGAGGGGTTCAGCACCAATTTTTTTGGCAAAATGAGGGTCGTAATACCATCCACGATTAGCCATGATGACTGCTAAATTCGCCATATGTAGGGGAGTCATTTTTACTTCACCTTGTCCTATGGCTATGGATCGAATCGTAGAAAAAGCCCAGCGATTTTTACCATACCATTTATTGTAAAATTTAGTATTTGGTATAATTCCAGAACGTAATCCTGTTAAATCACTATTGAGTTTTTTTCCAAAACCAAAGCTTTGCATGTAGCGTTCCCATAAGTCAAGCCCTAGTGCAGCATCTTTAAACTTACTCTGTTCTTTTCCTTGTTGAATAACTTTTTTGACAGCGTAATAAAAATAGGGGTTGCATGAATATTGAACGGCTCTAGCTATCGAATTTGGTGCTGGATGATTGTGACACCCAACTAAAGATTTATTACAAGGAAATCCAGTATTAGGTTTAATAACACCCTCTTGTAGACCTACTAACGATTGTACAAGCTTAAAAATTGACCCAGGAGGATATTCCGCCTGCGTGGGCCTTGGGAACAGCGGCTTGTTCTCATCATTGATGAGTTTAGGATAATATTTACTTACATTCTTTCTTCCGACCAAAAGATTAGGGTCAAAAGATGGAGCGGACACCATTGTTAATATTTCTCCACTTTTCGGTTCAATAGCAACAATACAACCTTTTTTGTTTTGCATTAACCGCTCACCATAAGCTTGAAGGTCTATATCTAGACCAAGCTGAATAGGAGGAGCTTGTTGTGCAACAGTATCATAGATTCCGTTTTCATATTTTTTAACATCATTATTTAAAGCTGAACGAACAACATAGTGGACACCTTTTAAGCCTCGAAGCTCTTTCTCGTAATAATGTTCAATCCCTGCTCTTCCAATATTGTAGCTAGGCTTGTAAAACACATCGGACTTGACTTCTTTAGCATTTACTTCAGATAAGTACCCCAGAATATTTGCAGCATTTGGATATGGATAGTATCGCATACTGGTTTCTTCTTCAAAGAATCCCGGATATGCATCAAGACGAGGAGCAATTCTTGCCATTTCTTCTTTTGTAAGCTCTTTTAAGAATGGGTAAGGTCTGATTTTTTGGTAATTTGAAACCCTAGTATTATTGTGTTTGTTATGGTAGATTCCCTCACCCTTGACAATCTCAGCAAAGCGGTCATGGATTTCTTCTGTGGTCCAACCTATAAGCTTTGCAAATCCCAACGTGTCGAAATTTTCACCCATTTTATCTTCAATAACCATTAGATTGAAATAGGTTTTATTTGCAACAATTTTTGTTTGATTTCTGTCGTAAATGACAGCTCTAGGAGGCGTTATTTCTCGTCTTTTTTCACTGATTTTATGCGCTCTATTGCTCCAAGAGTCGTCAATGACTTGCATATAGAAAAGTCTGAATGTGTACATAACCCCAACGGTAATTATGAAGGCAATGATCACATATCTTCGGTTTTCTACGTTCAATTATACAGTTCTTTTAATAAAGATAGTCTGTAAAATAACACAAACAACAAATGAAATAAAACTACTAAAAAGTGTTTTTTGAAGAATTAATAAAGATTCACTAAATGAAAAGGCCTCTAGTGTAAAAAACCATAAATGATGACTGATTAATAAAATTGAAAACGTAGAAATGAACCACCGATTACCCATATCAAAAATAGAGGGAGTCTTCAAAACGTCATATCCATCTCGTGGAGAAAAAACACGGAAGATCACAGGTCTTAAATAGGCAAAAAGCAACAGTGATGAAGTGTGCAACCCAAATGTGTTTGATGTTGCATCAACAGTAATTCCAATTAGAAGCGCAATAAACATCAGACTATTAACAGAGCGATCGAAAGGCAAAAGGAAAATATATAAGGGGGTAATCATTACATGAATAACAGCATTGATTTCAAGCTGGTTAAAGATAAATGATTGTAAAAAAACAAATAACAGCAGTCTAAAAAGGTATATTTGAATCTGGGACATCTATTGGTTTTGGATTTGTTTGAATTCATCTAAAAACAAATTTTTAACAACGTAAACATTTTCTAAAGCGGCATATTTTTGAGAAAACGCAATGTCAATATGCCATGAGGCTTCCCCTTCAATAGTTTCTGTGTTTTTGATGGTGCCAACATTAATCCCTCTAGGAAAAATACCACTGCCGCCTCTTGTAATAACCTTACTTCCCTTTGGAACAGCTATATCGTTACTTACACCAGATATAGAACCAATATTAGCATTTACACCATCCCATTTTAGCATTCCGGACACACCGACTTCAGAGATTAACACATCAATATTAATATTTTTAGTTAGTACACTTTTTACTACGCTAAAATGATCACTAACATTATGTATAATACCTACGACACCATTGCTTGAAAAAACACCCATCCCTCTTTTTATACCATGAATAGCTCCAATATCTAGGGTGAAAAAATTATTTCGTTTTGTGGTTGTTGCATTCAGAATAGTACCCGGGATATAATCATATTGTTGTGCATATACTGAATCGATTACTTTGGTTTCTGCTCCCGTTTTGTTATAAAGAAACAATGATGAACTTTTACGAAGAGCAATGTTCTCTTTTTGCAGCGCATGGTTGTTTTTTTCGAGATTGAAATGCTGAGAAATAGCGTGACGGATTTCAAATAAATTCCCAGCGATAAATGATGCTGTTGTGAAATAACTACTTTTTGGAGCAGACATGTAAGAGACGTACATTGATAGTGCAAAAAACTGTAAGGCTAGAAAAACGATAAAGTATCGAAGTCGTTTTATAAAAGCGATGAGGTTTTGCATATCCAAAGATACGAAAGTACCTTAGAAAAGAAGCGCTGAGATCTTAAATTTAAAGGGTTAGTCTTTAATTAAGAATTGATATTTATCAATATTTTTAAGAGCAATACTAGTTCCTCTCGCCACAGCTCTTAATGGGTCCTCTGCTATGTGCACAGGAAGCTTAGTTTTAGCAGAGATCCGATCATCGAGACCTCTCAACATTGAGCCTCCTCCAGCCAGGTAAATCCCAGTTTTATATATGTCTGCAGACAACTCTGGAGGTGTCATTTCGAGCGCGCTCAGAATGGCTTCTTCAATTTTAGAAATAGTTTTATCTAATGCATGTGCAACCTCTGTATATGTTACTTTAATTTCTTTAGGAATACCCGTCATAAGGTCACGGCCACGCACGGCATACTCAGGTGGTGGGTCTGATAGCTCGGGAAGAGCTGCTCCTACCTCAATCTTAATCTGCTCAGCTGTTCGCTCTCCAACCAAAATATTATGCTGACGACGCATGTATTCCTCTATATCATTGGTGAAGTCATCACCGGCAACCCTTATTGATTTATCACAGACAATTCCTCCAAGAGCGATTACAGCAATCTCTGAAGTTCCTCCGCCTATATCTATAATCATATTGCCCATAGGTTCTTCTACATCAATACCAATACCAATAGCTGCGGCCATTGGCTCATGAATAAGATAAACCTCTTTGGCCCCAGCATGTTCGGCTGAGTCTCTAACAGCTCTTTTTTCCACCTCTGTAATACCAGAGGGGATGCAAATAACCATTCTCAGTGTTGGATTGAAAAGACTTCTTCCAGAGTTAATCATCTTGATCATTCCACGAATCATCTGTTCTGCACTTTGGAAGTCTGCGATAACACCATCCTTGAGAGGCCTAACAGTCTCTATAAGTTTATGTGTTTTACCGTGCATTTGCTGTGCCTTTTTACCAATGGCAACAATTTTACCGGATTGAATATCTTTAGCAACAATTGAAGGTTCATCAACAACAACTTTATCATTCCAAATGATAAGGGTATTCGCCGTGCCCAAGTCAATTGCAATTTCCTGTGTTAAAAAACTAAAAATACCCATATTTCAGATGCTACTTTGCTCTTGTTTTAATTCTATGTCTCTATCTAAAAAGGACCTTCCCCAAATATACTAAAGTTAATGTTTGAAATGACGAATTCCTGTAAAAACCATCTT
The DNA here is from genome assembly GCA_022425625.1 of Crocinitomicaceae bacterium. GTDB lineage: Bacteria > Bacteroidota > Bacteroidia > Flavobacteriales_D > Crocinitomicaceae > UBA952. Next base: position 6,451 of record JAKMFD010000043.1, read on the forward strand.
CATATTATTTGCGTCACAATAATCAATGGACAACTGATCTTTTATCGACCCCCCAGGTTGAATTACTGTATCAACTCCTTCATCATGTGCAATTTCTACGCAATCTGGAAACGGGAAAAAAGCGTCACTCGCCATTACAGCACCTTTGAGGTCAAAATCAAATGATTTTGCTTTGTGAATGGCCTGTCTTAAAGCATCAACCCTTGAGGTTTGACCTGTTCCGCTCGCAAGTAGCTGCAGGTCTTTAGCCAGCACAATAGTATTTGATTTAGTGTGTTTAGAGATTTTATTAGCAAATAATAAGTCCTTAATTTCGGCATCGGAAGGGTTTAGTTTCGTTGCGTTCTTAAGGTCTTTTTCAGTTTCAATTGTGCTGTCTTTATCTTGCACGAGGTATCCATTTAATACAGTCCTCACTGTTTTGGTTGACGCTTTTAATGGTTTTGATTCTAGTAGTATTCTGTTTTTCTTCTGCATTAAAATTTTAAGACCTTCTTCATCAAAAGCGGGAGCAATTAAAACTTCACAAAATAATTCATGAATCTTGGATGCTGTTGCTTTATCTATAATCGTATTAGAAATTAAAACACCTCCAAAGGCACTAACAGGATCTGCAGCTAAGGCAGCCTCATAGGCCTCTAAAATCGTACCTCTCGTTGCGAGTCCACAAGCATTATTGTGTTTAGTAATTGCGAATGTTGGTCCTTCCGCTATGAATTCTTGCATTAAATTTGTCGCCGCATCAACGTCTAAAAGATTATTGTAGGACAATTCTTTTCCGTGTAGTTGATTGAAAACAGCATTAAAGTCTCCATAAAATGAGCCTTTTTGATGTGGGTTTTCTCCATAGCGAAGCGAACGCTGTTGCGTTGAGCTTATTTTAAGAACATGATCACTTCCCTCCGCGAAATAGTTATAAATAGAGGTGTCATAATGAGAAGAGACCTGAAAAGATTCTTTTGCATATTCTTTTCTTTGACTCTCATCAAAGTTGCAATCCCCTTTTTGTAGATCATTTAAAAACTTGCTATACTGGTTCGTAGACGAAACAACCAGAACATCTGCATAGTTTTTTGCAGCAGCCCTAATTAATGAAATACCACCAATATCTATTTTTTCAATAATGTCTTCACGTGAAGCTCCAGAAGCAACAACCTCTTCAAAAGGATAAAGGTCAACAATCACAAGGTCTAAAGGTGGAATGTTGTAGTCCTCAATGGTTTGTTGATCTTCAGCTAGATTCCGTCGATTTAATATACCACCGAAAATTTTTGGATGCAAGGTCTTCACCCGACCGCCGAGAATTGATGGGTACTCTGTTAAGTCTTCAACAGGTGTAACAGGAATATCTAATGATTCAATAAATGTCTGTGTTCCTCCTGTAGAGTATATATGCACACCATTTTTATGAAGTTCTTTAACAATTTCGTCAAGCCCGTTTTTATAGAAAACTGAAATTAAAGCCGATTTTATTTTTTTCATTTTGAAACGAAGTCTTTATATGGTTTAAAAAGAAAAAGGGGGGAGCGTAAAGCATCCCCCTTTCATTATAATAATGAATATTTGTTTTGAATCAGCCAGAACACATTTCACAATCATCTCCATTATCAATAGAGCATGCAATTTCTTCTTCTGATTTTGGGCTTGTATTGGCAACGACAGACTTGTCAACAGTAAATTTAATAGCATCGGTAGCTGCCTTAGTTCTTAGGTAGTACATTCCCGTTTTAAGCCCTTTCTCCCATCCGTAAAAATGCATAGAGGTTAGCTTTCCAAAATTGGCATTTTCCATAAAGATATTGAGAGACTGACTTTGGCAAATATACGCGCCGCGGTCTGCTGCTTGTTCGATAATCGATTTTTGCGAAATTTCCCAAGCTGTTTTATAAAGGTCTTTGATGTGCTGAGGAACTTCTTCAATATTTTGAACAGAGCCATTTGCAGCCATGATTTTTTGACGCATGTCTGAATTCCACAAGTTCTCTTTTACGAGGTCTTTTAAAAGATGTTTGTTCACTATAATAAACTCTCCTGAAAGCACACGTCTTGTGTAAATATTTGAAGTGTACGGCTCAAAGCACTCGTTGTTACCAAGAATTTGTGCTGTTGATGCTGTTGGCATTGGTGCGAGTAACAAGGAGTTTCGTACGCCGTATTTCTTAACCTCATCTTTTAGTAATTTCCATTCCCAGCGGTCTGTTGGCTTAACATTCCACATGTCGTATTGGAAAACACCTTTTGAAACGGGTGATCCAGGATAGGTTTCGTAGTGCCCTAATTCTTTAGCTAAATCCTTAGAGGCGGTCATTGACGCAAAATAGATGGTTTCAAATATTTCTTGATTTAATGCTTTAGCCTCTTTCGATTCGAATGGGTAACCCATGAGTATAAAGGCATCAGCTAAACCTTGAACACCAAGTCCGATTGGACGGTGTCTTAAGTTAGAATTTCTAGCTTCTTCAACCGGATAGTAGTTTCCATCAATAATTTTATTCAGATTTAATGTTGCTTGATAGGTTACATTAAAAAGTTTTTCAAAATCGAAGGTTTTATCTTCATTGATGTACTTTGGAAGTGCAAGAGATGCCAAGTTACATACAGCAACCTCGTCAGGAGCAGTATATTCTATAATTTCAGTACACAAGTTAGAAGACTTTATGACACCAAGGTTTTGTTGGTTAGACTTGGCATTAGCCGCGTCTTTGTATAACATGTAAGGTGTCCCGGTTTCAATTTGTGATTCTAGAATTTTGAACCAAAGGTCTTGAGCTTTGATTGTTTTTCTTCCCTTACCGGCTTTTTCATATTTCGTATATAACTTTTCGAATTCTTTACTGTGTGTGTCAGACAAGCCAGGGCATTCATGAGGACACATTAAGGTCCAGTCACCGTTTTCTTTGACCCGCTTCATAAATAAATCAGGAATCCAAAGGGCATAGAATAAGTCTCGTGCTCTTTGTTCTTCTTTACCATGGTTTTTCTTTAAGTCTAGGAAATCGAAAACATCGGCGTGCCATGGTTCTAAATAGATAGCGAAAGAACCTTTTCTTTTACCACCACCTTGATCTACATATCGGGCAGTATCATTAAAAACTCTGAGCATAGGAACGATACCATTTGACTCACCGTTGGTACCTTTTATGTATGAACCTGTTGCACGAATATCATGAATTGATAGTCCGATTCCTCCTGCTGATTGAGAGATTTGTGCGCAGGACTTCAAGGTGTCATAGATCCCATTGATGCTATCTTCTTTCGTTGTTAAAAGGAAACATGAGGACATTTGTGGCTTCGGTGTTCCTGAATTGAATAGCGTCGGTGTTGCATGCGTAAACCAACCTTCAGACATTAAGTTGTATGTTTTGAGCGCAGATTCTATATCATTCTTGTGAATACCAATAGAGACTCTCATTAACATTTGCTGAGGACGTTCTACAATTTTACCATTTAACTTCATTAAATAAGAACGCGTGAGCGTTTTGAAGCCAAAATAGTCGTATCTAAAATCTCTATCATAGATAATATTGGAATCAAAACGGTCTTTATTATCCATAATAATATCGAACACCTCCTTTGAAAGAAGCGCGGCATTTTCCCCTGTTTTTGGATCGATATAATTGTAAAGGTCACTCATAACATCTGAAAATGTTTTTTTGGTGTCCTTGTGTAAATTTGAAACTGCAATGCGTGATGCCAACAACGCATAATCAGGATGGTCTATGGTTTTTGCTGCCGCGACTTCTGCGGCTAGTTCATCTAAGTCGGTCGTGGTAACACCGTCATAAATACCCTCAATAACCTTCATTGCAACAGCCTCTGGCGAAACCAGTGGGTCAAGGCCGTAACACATTTTAATAATTCTTGCTGTAATTTTATCAAACTTTACAGGCTCTTTTCTACTATCTCTTTTAACTACGTACATCTTCTAATCTCTTTTCTCGGTTATTAAAAATCCTCATCCGTGCTGAAGGTCTGACTGTTGTCTCCTGATAAGACACCTGCTTTTTGGTATTCACCAACTCTTTTCTCAAAAAAGTTAGTTTTTCCTTGAATAGAAATCATTTCCATAAATCCAAATGGATTTGTGGCATTGTAAATCTTTTCATTTCCAAGCTCTACTAAGAGTCTGTCAGCTACAAACTCAATATACTGTGTCATTAAGTCACTGTTCATTCCAATTAGCCTTACAGGAAGCGCATCGGTAACAAACTCTTTTTCAATTTCAACAGCATCCTTAATTATTTCAGTAACCTGCTCTTTTGGAAGCATATTTTTGAGGTGTTTGGTATACAGCAAACAAGCAAAATCACAATGCAACCCCTCATCTCGAGAAATAAGTTCATTTGAAAAAGTAAGTCCTGGCATTAGGCCTCTTTTTTTCAGCCAGAAAATAGAACAGAAAGAACCTGAAAAGAAGATACCTTCAACAGCGGCAAATGCTATTAAGCGTTCTGCATAGGATCCTTTATCAATCCATCTTAGCGCCCAGTCTGCTTTTTTCTTCACACAATCTAAAGTATCTATAGCATTAAAAAGGTGCTTCTTTTCTGCTGAATCTTTGATGTAAGTGTCTATAAGTAATGAATATGTTTCTGAGTGAACATTCTCCATAGCTATTTGAAAGCCATAGAAAAATTTTGCTTCAGTATATTGCACTTCGGCAAGAAAATTTTCTGCTAAATTCTCATTTACAATTCCATCAGATGCTGCAAAAAAGGCAAGAACGTGTTTAATGAAATGTTTTTCATCATCATTTAACTTATTTTCCCAATCTATAAGATCTGGAGACAGGTCGATTTCTTCAGCTGTCCAAAAGCTTGCTTCACTCCTCTTATAAAATGACCAAATATCATCATGTTGAATTGGAAAAAGAACAAATCTGTTATTGTTCTCTTGTAGAATCGGTTCTGTTGCGTCTGCCATATTTATTTAGTTACTTGGTTTCTAATACTTAAGAGGAGGCGATGGCTTGCGAGGGTTTTACTTCTCGTAATAATTATCGCGTTTCCCTAAAAAAACTTGCTTCCTCAGACTTCTGTTTGGACTCTTTTTTGGTGAAGAGCTTCAGACAACTAAGGCATACAAAAATTGTTAAAAATCTTTCTAAATCAAATTAAAGAAATTAACAATTCTTTAATGTTTTCAACACTTATTATCGCAAACCATTCATTGACAATCCTTTCAGCGATTATGAACATCAAGGGGAAAGATATCCACAAAGTTTTTAGTTATTCTTTAAAACTTTTCTTGATGTTTTTTAGAAATGGTATTGATTTTTTTACAATCTTTTATAAGTATAAATATAAAGGACATTCAAACCACTAATACATGAAAGTTGAAGGTGTTTTTCACACTGAATTGTTCATATAGATTAAAACCCTTTTATGTCTCGGTTATATGCCCTTTTTCGTCAGTTAAATATTTTATTCAAAGCATTTTTTCATTTATTATATCCTGATTTATGTATCCACTGTAAAAGAGAATTGACATCTAAGCACCCTTATCTATGTTATTCGTGCACCATGCGTTTAAAACTCATTAAATGGCAAAAACAGGCAGCTTATAATATCGTATATCAATCCTTAAATCCAAATCTTGTAATCTATATTTGTGCATTGTATAAGTTTGAAGAATCCGAACCAATTCAAACCCTTTTACATGAGCTCAAGTATAGGTTTAATAGAGGCTTAGGCTTACACTATGGAAAGGAGCTTGGCGCTCAATATTCTTCTGAAAAAAGGAATCATCCAATAGAGATTTTAGTTCCTGTTCCAGTTCATGCACGTAAAAAATTTGATAGAGGTTATAATCAAAGTGAATTGTTGGCTAAAGGGATTTCAACGACTACAGGCATTCCGGTATCCACCAAAGTTTTAAAAAAAATTAAAAATACAAAAACGCAAACTCAACTGAATAAAACGGAACGCTTATTAAACACTATAGGTAGCTTTAGTGTTTCTGAGGAGATTATGAATTATAAGACAATCGCTATCGTTGACGACGTTGTCACAACAGGAGCAACTATTAACGCTATATGTCAGGCATTGATGCAGAAGAACAACAATCTACAAATCACTATTTTTAGCCTTGCATTAGCACAACAAGAATGAAAAAAGTTTTAATAATTGGTGGGGGTATTGCGGGAGGTTCTTTAGCGATCCAGCTTATGGAAAAGGGACTTAATGTCACCGTTTTAGATCGAGGCGAAAACCATTCTTCTGTAATCGCAACAGGAATGGTGAACCCAATGGTTTTTAGGAGAATGAACCTGTCGTGGAGGGCACAAGAATTTCTTCCATATGCAAGAGGGTTTTATATGGGGCTTGAAAAAAAGTTTGGTGTGAGCTTTTTAAAAGATCTTAAAATTAGAAGGTTTTTTTCTTCAGAACAAGAGCGAGGTTATTGGCAAACGAAGCAAAATGAAGAGTTATATAAAGATTTTTTAACGGTACATGAAGATTTTGAGATTCCAATTCCCAATGCAAAAAGTGAATTTGGTTCAGGTGTAGTTAAAAGTGCTTTTTGGATTCGATCTGAAACATTTATGACAAGTCTTCATGATTATTTGCGTCTAACAGAGGTTTTAAAAATTGAAGCTTTTGAGGAGCACTTATTTAGCCAAACGGAATTGGAGTATAAAGACATCAAGTATGATGCTGTTGTTTTTTGCTGCGGCTCTAACAATGATAAAATTCCGTTTTTTCAGGCAGCGAAAATTCAATATAATCGAGGCCAAATTCTTGATCTTGAAAGTGAACAGTTGCCCGAAAAAGAATCTTGGAATCGAAAGGGGTTTATATTACCGATAGGATCAAACAAGTTTAAGCTAGGTGCTACCTATGAATGGAATGAGCAGGACCTGAAGACCACAGAGGAAGCTAGAGACAAGCTAGAATTAGTAATAAACAATATTACAGATTTGCCATATACCATTGTAGATCAGAAGGTTGGTATGCGGCCAACTGTTTCAGACCGAAGACCTGTACTAGGAATGCACCCAGAAAACAAGGGGCTTTTTATTTTTAACGGATTGGGTACTAAAGGCTATATGTTGGCGCCCTTACTTTCTTTTGAGATGGCCGAGTATATGGTGAATGGTAAGCCGCTTCACAAAGAGGTAGAATACACTAGGTTTATCAAGTAATTCATTTTAGAAATAGGTGTTCCAACTAGCAATAGAATCGGATTTAAAAGTGTAATTTTGACAACTCATGAAGCACATTCGAAATTTCTGTATAATTGCCCACATTGACCATGGAAAAAGCACCCTAGCTGATCGGCTTTTACAAACTACTGGAACAATCTCTGAAAGAGAAATGCAAAATCAAGCTCTCGATGATATGGAGTTAGAGCGCGAAAGAGGGATTACCATAAAAAGCCATGCAATTCAAATGAATTATGAGTATGAAGGTGAGGACTATATTTTGAATCTTATTGATACTCCTGGACATGTTGATTTTTCTTACGAGGTCTCTCGTTCTATAGCAGCTTGTGAAGGGGCTTTACTTATTGTAGATGCTTCTCAGGGGATTGAGGCACAAACCATTTCAAATCTATATCTGGCTTTAGAGCACGATTTACAAATCATACCTATTCTAAATAAAATGGATTTACCAGGCGCAATGCCAGAAGAGGTTTCAGATCAAATAGTTGAACTTATTGGCTGTGAGTATGAGGAGATTATTCCGGCTTCGGGAAAGACAGGCTTAGGTGTTGAAGAAATTTTAGCAGCTGTTGTCAATACAGTCCCCTCGCCAAAAGGTGATGAGTCGGCGCCATTGCAAGCCATGATTTTTGATTCTGTATTCAACCCGTTTAGAGGAATTATAGCATATTATCGAGTGAAGAATGGAGTCATTCGAAAAGGTCAAAGAATAAGATTTTTTAATACAAAGCGAGATTATAATGCCGATGAAATCGGCGTCCTAAAAATGGGGCTAGACCCGAAAAAAGAAGTAAGAGCTGGAGACGTCGGGTATATCATATCTGGCATAAAGCAGGCCAATGAGGTAAAAGTAGGAGATACAATTACAGCGACTGAGGATCAGTGCGAAACAGCTCTGAAGGGATTTGAGGATGTTAAGCCAATGGTGTTTGCGGGGATTTATCCAGTAGACTCTGAGGATTATGAAGAGCTTAGGTACTCTATGGAGAAGCTTCAGCTAAACGATTCTTCGTTGGTTTTTGAACCTGAATCTTCAGCGGCTTTAGGTTTTGGTTTTCGATGTGGATTTCTTGGAATGCTTCATATGGAAATCATCCAAGAACGATTGGAACGTGAGTTTAACATGACGGTCATTACAACGGTTCCCAATGTTTCTTACAAGTCATATATGAAGAAGACGCCGGATGAGGTGCTGATTGTGAACAACCCTTCTGAGCTTCCTGACCCCTCAGGTATGGATAAAATAGAAGAGCCTTACATTCGTGCTCAGGTCATAACGAAAACAGAATATGTAGGAGCGATAATGACATTATGTATTGAAAAACGTGGCGAGCTTCAAAATCAAGTTTACCTCACCCAAGATAGGGTAGAAATCACCTTTGAAATGCCGCTTGCAGAAATCGTGTTTGATTTTTATGACCGGCTAAAATCTGTTTCAAGAGGTTACGCCTCTTTCGATTACCATCCTACGGGATATAAAGCCTCGGATTTAATAAAAATGGATTTACTATTAAACGGTGAGCAGGTTGATGCCTTGTCTGCCTTGGTTCATAGAAGTAATGCTTTTGACTTAGGAAAAAGAATTTGTCTAAAGCTCAAAGAGCTAATACCTAGACAACAATTTGAGATTCCGGTTCAAGCTGCTATTGGTGCAAAAGTGATAGCTAGAGAAACAATAAAGGCGCTTAGAAAAGATGTAACTGCCAAATGTTACGGTGGTGATATTACGCGAAAAAGGAAATTATTAGAAAAACAAAAGGCAGGAAAAAAACGAATGCGTCAGGTTGGTAAAGTAGAGGTGCCACAAGAAGCATTTCTTGCAGTTTTAAAGTTGAACGATTAAATAAAAGATATGTTGGTACACGCTCACTCAGGATTAAGATGGCTCGTATTGGGGTTGTTGTTATATGCAATATATAATGCGATAGGCAGGAATAAATCAAGTTATGAAAAGAAAGATAGAATGGTGAATTTATTTGCTATGATTTCGCTTCATATTCAACTTTTGCTGGGATTGATATTATATTATACTTCACCTAAAGTTTCATTTGCATCGGGTTGGATGAAAGATGCAGCTTTGCGTTTTTACGGGATGGAGCATCTTATAGGAATGTTGGCTGCAATTGTAGTAGTTACAATTGGCCGGAAACTAGCGGAGAAGCAAGAAACACCTACTCAAAAAAACAAGAAAATTGCTATCTGGTATTTAATGGGGCTTGTGTTGATTCTTGCATCTATTCCATGGCCGTTTAGAGGTTTAGGAGGACTATGGTTCTAAGAATTCTTTATCTTTCTTTTGGCGTCTTCTTACTTTCCTGTGGTGGGGCTGAAGAAACAGAAGAGCAATGGAGTACATCTTCCATAGAAAACGGAGAGCAGCTTTATACGATTCATTGCTTGCGCTGTCATGGGTCTTCAGGGGATCTTGGTGCAAGCGGTTCAAAAAATTTGAAAATTAGTACGTTGAAGTCTCCTGAAATCATTAAAATAATAAGAGAAGGTAAAGGAGCGATGCCCGCTTATGCCAACACATTGGATTCAGAAGAAAAATTTAACTGGCTGTCTGAATATGTCATTAGTCTTAGAAATTAATGGGGAAACCGACAAAAAAAATTGAAATAGAACAAGAGTTGTGTGCGCTAGTTGGTGTAGCACATTCTAGGATTTCTGACGAAGAAGCAAGAGAGCACCTAGAAGAGTTGCGTTTTTTAGCTGAAACGGCAGGCGCGTATACTGAACATATGTTCCTTCAGAATTTGCCTGTACCAAATCCTAAAACCTATGTAGGAAGTGGTAAAATTGAAGAAATTCGTGAGTATATTAAATTGAAGGGAATTACATTAGTGATTTTTGATGATGAATTAGCCCCCTCCCAGCTCCGCAATATTGAGAAGATTTTAGCGTGTAAAATATTGGATAGGACAATTTTGATTCTAGATATTTTTGCAAGTAGAGCGATGACCTATCATGCAAAAACACAAGTAGAGCTTGCCCAGCTACAATATATGTTGCCGAGGCTAACAGGTTTATGGACCCACCTTGAACGTCAGAAAGGAGGAATTGGGATGCGCGGACCAGGCGAATCTCAAATAGAGACAGATAGAAGGATTATTGGGCAGAGAATTTCCCTAATGAAAGAGCGTTTAAAATCGATTGATAAACAAAAACGCGTTCAAAGAGGAAATAGAGGGCAGCTAGTCCGTGTGGCGCTCGTAGGCTACACAAACGTCGGAAAAAGTACTTTGATGAACGTGCTGTCAAAGTCAAAGGTTTTTGCAGAAAACAAATTATTTGCCACACTCGACACAACCGTAAGAAAAGTGGTTTTAGGCAATTTACCCTTATTATTAACTGATACAGTTGGGTTTATCCGTAAGCTTCCACAGCAGCTAATGGAATCTTTTAAGTCAACATTGGATGAGGTACGTGAGGCAGACCTTTTAATTCATGTATTGGATATATCTCATCAAAATTTCGAAGATCATTATCGGGTGGTCAATGAAACTTTAGCAGAGATTGATAAATCAGAAAAGCCAACCGTCGTGGTTTTTAATAAAATAGACGCTTATCTTCCTCCTGAAGACGCGCTTGAAGAACCTGATGGACTTTCCTCTCTAGAGGCTTTGAAAAAATCTTGGATGTCCAAGCTAGGGTCGGAAAAAGTCATATTTATTTCTGCTCAAAAAAAGGAGAACATGGATGAGCTTCGCGATATACTTTACAAGGAGGTAAAAGATATATTTAAGGTGCGTTATCCGTATAATAATTTTTTATACTAATACTAGATGAAGTGTTCGCCGTGTTGCGAAGCATCTAGTCCTCTTTCTTCTTGATCCTCGCGCACGCGAAGGGGAGTAATTACATTTACGAGCTTAAATAAAAAGTAACTCATGGTTAGGGTGTAGAAAACAACTAGCAAAATAGCGATCAGGTGCATTATAAAGGTCTCAGTTTCACCATAAATTAGGCCAACCTCCGAAGCGAACAAAGCAGTTAATATCATTCCGGTTATTCCTCCTATTCCATGACTTGGAAAAACGTCAAGCGTGTCATCAACATTGAGCTTTCTAAAGAACCGAATCGCCAAATTACTAATTAATGCCGCCACAAAACCAATAAAAACACTTTGCCCCAGCGTGACGACTCCCGCGGCAGGTGTTATAGCAACGAGACCCACAATAGCTCCAATGCAAGCTCCGATTGCCGACATTTTTCGATTTGTAAATCGATCAAAAAATATCCAGGTAATCATACTTGTTGCTGAGGCTACATTTGTATTGGCAAATGCAACAACAGCATCGAAATTAGCTCCTAAAGCGGAACCAGCATTGAAGCCAAACCATCCAAACCAGAGCAACCCTGTTCCCAGGATTACGAATGGTATATTTGCGGGCTTCTCGATTATTTTTTTTCTTTTTCCAAGAAATAAAGCACCTGCAAGAGCAGCTAATCCTGCCGACATATGAACCACAGTTCCTCCGGCAAAATCGATGACACCCCATTTTCGAAATAAGCCATCAGGATGCCAAGTCATATGTGCAAGTGGAGTATATATTAAAAGTGTAAACAGGAGCATGAAAAGAATATAGCTTCTAAAACGAATACGTTCAGCAAAGCTTCCTGAAATTAAGGCAGGGGTTATGATAGCAAATTTTAGCTGAAAAAAGGCAAATAACAGAAAGGGAATAGTTGGTCCGTAATTTGGATTTGGGGCTAAGGTCACATTATCAAAAAATAAAAAGGTATTCGGGTTTCCAATTATTCCATAAAAGCTATCACCAAAGGACAAGCTAAAACCAACAAATATCCATACAATTGTTATAACCCCTAAAGCGACAAAACTTTGAAGCATGGTTGAAATTATGTTTTTTACATTAACCATACCTCCGTAAAAAAAGGCGAGACCAGGAGTCATGAGTAGGACAAATGCACTTGATACAAGCATCCAAGATGTGTCACCACTATCAATATTATAACTGCTTATTTCGTAGTCATAAGCTTTGTTGCCCAAGAGAATTAAAACGACAACTACAGCAAGAAAGATAAAGTTGAGCTTGCTGCCTATTTTTGAATTCATTTATTCTTGTGTTATTTTGTAGCGGTTGATGTTTAAGAACTTAATGAAATCGTTGAGGTTCTCTTTGGAAATTTGTTTAGGTGCACTTGGATGTGAGAAATAAGCACCAAGTACTTCTTCTGCAATACTCTTTTTATTGAGGTTAGGTACCTCGTAAAAACAATCTTTGGTTAGTCTTATTTCATTTAAACTTCTTTTTTTAGTCGTGATCATAGCATTAATTTAATTGTACACTTCAAACTTAGTGTATAAATGACACTTAGACAAGAAAGGACGATGTTTTTTATTGAAAAATCATCCAACATGCTGATTAACAGTGCTTTTTAAAGTTGTTGTGAATTGTACTCATTGCTATATTCGATGTGAACAAGCATGGTGTGGTAGGCAGAATACCATGTTTTACTTTTATCTTTTGCCATTTTATGAACGGCGTTTTTTCGCCATAAATCTATAGCTTTTTTTGAGTCCCAATAGCTAATGAATATACTACGACCAGAATCATCTTTAATATTTTCGTAACCTAAATATCCAGGAATTTCTTTTACAAGCAGTAGGGTTTGTTCATCTATGTCTTCATAACCATCAGAGATTGTTGTGCGCTTATAACTGAAGATGTTTGCATATTTTGCTCCAGGAAATCGGTTGTGGTTCATTTTGTTTGATCAAGCTTTTTAACCATGGTCAGGATTGTAGCAAGCGCAACAGTTTCTCCAGTTTCATCATAAACATCAACCAAAAACCGAACAATGCCCTTGGCAATGTCGTCCTCACTGCGTTTTTCTTGGTCCATTTTTTCTTTTACAGTAAAACGAACACCGATTGTGGCGCCAGGATAAACAGGTTTGATAAACCGTGCATCGTCAAGACCATAATTTAAAAGAACCGGTCCTTTCTTTGGATCCACAAACAAGCCTGCAGCCTTAGAAAGAATAAAATAACCATGCGCTACGCGTTGCTCAAAAATAGTTCCATCCAAGGATGTTGCATCCATGTGAGCGTAAAAGTTGTCTCCTGATACATTTGCGAAATTAACGATATCAGCATCTGTTACAGTGTGCTTGTGCGTATAAACAGTTTCACCTACGACCAGCTCCTCAAAGTGTTTTCGGAAAACATGAGTATTGGCTTCTGGCATTGCCGCACCGATTTGAAATTGTTCTGTAATTGCTGTTATGGTCGATGGATGACCTTGAATAGCAGTTCGTTGTAGGTAATGAAGGACACCCCGCTTTCCTCCCATCTCTTCGCCACCACCAGCACGTCCAGGACCTCCATGCGTTAGTAACGGCATGGGTGAACCGTGTCCTGTGCTTTCATTTGCACAATCTTTATTTAGCACAAGGATTCGTCCGTGCATACTAGCAGCACCGACCACGTAATCTCTTGCCTCCTTGTTGTTGGGTGTGACGATTGACGACACCAAGGAGCCTTTCCCCATTTTCGCAAGCTCAATGGCTTCACCGATATCTTTATAGGGCATAATAGTAGAAACAGGCCCAAAAGCTTCTATATCATGGCAGGCCACCTTATTAAATGGGTCTTCATTTCTAAATAGAATAGGAGAGAAAAAAGCACCTAGATTTTTGTCCGCACCTTCCACATCGAAATTTTCTAAATCACCAGATACAATTTTTTGAGTCTGCTCTAGGGTTAATACACTTGCTTTGACTCGCTCCACCTGAAGTTTTGAAGCTAAAGCACCCATGCGGACCCCTTCAATTGATGGGTCTCCAATTTTTGTTTTTTCAAGTTTCGCTGCTATCGCATTTTGTACATCATCAATAAGGTTTTCAGGTACAATTATTCTTCGCACAGCAGTACATTTTTGACCTGCTTTGATAGTGATTTCTTTTACACACTCTTTTACAAACAAATTAAACTCTTCAGTATCGGGCGTTGCATGCATTCCTAGAATAGATGCATTTAAAGAGTCAGCCTCAAGATTAAAAGCAACACTTTTTTCTGTAATATGAGGCAATCCTTTGAGAACTTTTCCTGTTGCGGCACTACCCGTAAAAGTTACAGTATCTCTTTCGTCTACATGATCAATAATACCTCTACCCAAACCACAAACCAACTGAAGTGAACCTTCTGGTAAAATTTTAGAGGAGATAATATCTTTAACCATAACTTCTGTTAAGTAACAAGTATACTCAGAAGGCTTCACTATAGCGGGCACACCAGCCATTAGGTTAACAGCAATTTTTTCTAACATACCCCATATTGGAAAGTTAAATGCATTAATGTGAATTGCAACACCTTCTTTTGGAACCATGATATGGTGCCCAATAAATGTTCCTTTTTTTGAAAGTGGTGCAGCGACACCATCCACATAATAAGGTAGGTCAGGAAATTGCTTTCTCAAAGAAGCATTTGCAAACAAATTCCCAATACCACCTTCAATATCGATCCATGAATCAATTTTAGTCGCGCCCGTCCAAGCACTGATTTTATAATAGCTCGATTTTCTTTCGAGGAGGTAAAAAGCCAATGCTTTAAGCATTCTACCCCTTTCTTGAAAGGTCATTTTTCTTAAAGCCGGTCCACCGACTTTACGACCATAGTCTAAAACGGCTTTATAGTCAATTCCGGCACTTGAAACACCCCCAAGAGCGTCTCCATTAATGGCATTATAGAGGTTCGTTTCTATTCCTTCACCTTTGCCCCAAGAGCCAAGAATATAGTTTTGAAAATCTTGCATAGGATTTTATTAAAAGGTTCATTAAAAGGCACCTACTGCTCTAGGAGCCTTGAAAATATGAGCTGAAGTTTACTTACAGTCTTTGTATGCGGAAATGTATGCTTCTTTTTCTTCTACGGACATATCATTTTCAGCAGCCTTACATTTTTCTTCTATTTCTGGGTCTAATGCGGAGCCTTTGAGGTCATTTGCTTTGCATTCACATGCAGAGGTCCCACTACAAGAGTTAAGAAAAAGGCCTACTGCTATTACAGAAAAGAAACTAATTGTTGGACGTTTAAAGTTCATTTTATTTTTTTTCATAAAGAAACGAAAATCATTTGAATTCAAGAGAATTGATTTTTTCACTTTACCTAAAAGCCACCATTAATCCAACGAATTAAATCATTTCCATTAGCGTAAATCATCAGCCCTAATAAGAGGAAAATACCGACGTATTGCGCAATTTCTAATACTCTTTGAGGCGCTTCTTTACCCGTAATCATTTCATAAATTAAGAAAATGACATGTCCACCATCCAGTGCAGGGATCGGAAGGATATTCATAAAAGCAAGAATAATTGAAAGCAATGCTGTTTGCATCCAGAAGGCTTGCCAATCCCATACGGCCGGAAATAGATTTCCTATAGTGGCAAAACCACCGATAGATCCAGCACCTTTTTTTGTGAAAATAAATTTGAATTGACTCACATAATCCCCTAAAGTATTTAATCCATATTGCGTCCCAGCAGAGATACTATTTAAAAAAGAGTAAGAAATAGTTTCGACAGCTGTTGAATCTTGAACTGCTGAAACCCCCACAGCAAAGCCAATCGTTCCTCCCTCGTTTACTTTAGCATTTAATGTAATTGTGTCGTTGCTGTTTTCTTTGGTTTGGCGAAGTACAGTTATTGCTACTGTTTTGTTTTTATTTGCGTACAAGGCATTTTGAATTTCATCAAAGTATGTTACTTGTTCTCCGTTAATTTGAAGCAGTTGGTCTTTCGCTTGCAGACCTGCTTTTTCGGCATTAGAGGCTTGATCAACCACCTCTACATATGAGGAAGTAGAGCGCATACCGAATGCAGGAAATGCATTATTTTGAAACAATTCTAGACCAATATCTTCAGGTATTGCTATGGTTTCTTGTATACCATTTGAATGCTCAACAGTCAAGCTTGAAATGTCCCGAAGCATTACAATTTTATTCAGTTCATCCAAGTTATACAGAGTATCATCATCTACTTTTAGAATTTTATCACCAGAAGAGATCCCATACTTTTCTGTAAGATAAGGATGGACACTAACACCATGAGCCATTTTTTGTGGGTTGATTTGAACGCGACCCCAAGCGAAAATAACCATGGTATAGATAAAAAATCCCAGAAGAAGATTTACTGTGACTCCTCCAATCATGATAATTAAGCGTTGCCAAGCTGGTTTAGAACGAAACTCCCAAGGCTCAGCTGGTTTTTCCAGCTGCTCTTTGTCCATAGATTCGTCAATCATTCCGGAAATCTTGACATAACCTCCCAAAGGAAGCCATCCAAGGCCCCACTCTGTTGTACTTTCATCTTCTTTCCATTCTTTAGGCGACGCTTTGGAAAACCAGGAATACTTCTTTTTTCCGTTAATTTTTTTGTACCTAAAAAGTGAAAACCAAGGATTGAAGAATAAATAAAATTTTTCTATTCGTGTTTTGAAGAGTTTCGCGGGTATAAAGTGACCTAACTCATGAAGGGTGACAAGTATGGCGAGTGATAAAAATAATTGAGCAGCTTTAATCCAAATATCCATTTCCAAAAATTGAGACACAAAGATACAACTATTCAAGTGTCATTTTCCAATGCGGGTTGGGATTAACAAATATTATCAATGGGCATCGAGCCAATTGTTTGCAATTTTGTACTCCACTTCTAAGGGGACACTTAGTTCTAATGCACCTTCCATGCTTTCTTTAACTAATTTTTCAAGAGTGTTTCTTTCATCAGAATGAACATCAAATACGAGCTCATCATGAACCTGCAAGATCATTTTAGATTTTAAATTTCTTTCGCGAATGTCTTTTTGAACCGCCACCATGGCGACTTTAATAATGTCAGCCGCAGAACCTTGAATTGGCGCATTAATAGCATTACGTTCTGCATATCCGCGAACAATAGCATTGCTACTATTGATATCAGGAAGATAGCGTCTTCGGTCAAGAACCGTTTTAACGTAACCTTCTTCTCGTGCTTCAGCAACAACGGTTTCCATATATTTTTTTATCGTAGGATATTCTTCAAAATAGCTATCTATAATTTGCTTTGCTTCTTTGCGGCTAATATTTAAATTTTGCGCCAAACCAAAAGCAGATTGGCCGTAAATAATCCCAAAGTTTACGGCTTTTGCTTGGGACCTTTGTTCACGAGAAATTTGATCCACTGGGGTGTGAAAAACTTTTGATGCTGTAGCCGTATGAATATCAATGCCCTTTTTAAAAGCTTCGATCATTGATTTGTCATTACTTAATGCCGCTATTATTCTAAGTTCAATTTGCGAATAGTCAACAGCCAATAATTCATGCATATCATCACGAGGCACAAAAGCTTTTCTAATTTCGCGTCCTTTTGCTGTTCGAATAGGAATGTTTTGAAGATTAGGATTGTTGGAGCTTAAACGTCCAGTAGCCGTTACGGTTTGCATAAAGCTCGTGTGAATTCTTCCGTCTTTTGGGTCGCACAATTCAGGTAATGGATCCACGTAGGTGCTTTTCAATTTTTTAAGTTGCCGATACATTAAAATATTTCCTACGATAGGATGGTCTTTTTCATGTTTTTGAAGTACATCTTCAGAAGTGGCGTATTGCCCCGTTTTAGTTTTTTTTGCTTTACTTGAAATCTGCATCTTTTCAAACAAAATTGTACCAAGTTGTCTCGGGGAATCTAGATTAAACTCCTCACCTGCAGCTTCAATAATTGCTGCTTTTAAACGAATAAGATCGTCATTGAGCTCAGATCCAAAAGTTTTTAAAGCGGCCACATCAATATTTATCCCTTCAACCTCCATGTTTTTAAGTACATACATGAGCGGCATTTCAACATCTTCAAATAAGGACTTGAGATGTGGTTGTTCAATTTCTTGCTCAAAAAGCTTTTTCAATTGAAAGGTAATATCGGCATCCTCACAGGCATAATCACAAACCTGGGCCGGAGGAAGGTCTTTCATGTTTTTTTGGTTTTTCCCCTTTTTACCAATTAGTGACTCAATAGACACGCATTGATAATTAAGATGTTTTTCAGCAAGAAAATCCATACCCTGTTTCGATTCGGGATTCATCAAATAATGCGCGATCATTGTATCAAAACATGCCGAAGAAACATCGATACCATAGCGCCCCAACACTTTTAAATCATACTTTAGATTATGACCTATTTTTAAGATGCTCGTGTTCAAGAAAAGATCTTTGAACCTATGTATAAGGCTGTCAGAAAGCGATTCGGTTTCTGCAATAGGGACATAAAAGGCTTCTTTTTTCTGATAGGAGAATGAAACACCGATTAGATTTGCATGTCTTGGTTCGATGTTATCTGTTTCCGTATCAAAACAAAACTCTTTTTGTTTGGAAAGTAACGTGATCAACTTTTTGATCTCTTCTTCAGTGTCGACTAAATGATACTTTGCAGCTTCAGTCGCAATCGTTTTGAGTGACGAGGTAGGCTCGGCTTTTTTTTCTTCAACTAGGCTTTGAGCACCAAAAAGATCTAATTGCGAAGCATCTTTTGTAGGGCTTTTAAGGTTCGGCCCATCTGATCTGGGAGTCTCTTGGATTTCAATTTCTTCTCCCAAAACTCGTTTACCAAGTGTTCTGAATTCAAGCTCCGTAAAAGAGGCTTTTAATTTTTCTTTATCGACAGGCTTGATTCTTAGTTTCTCTTCATCAAATACAACATCAACATCTGTAATGATGGTGGCTAGTTTTTTAGACAAGAGACCCTGTTCCCCGAAATTGATGACGTTTTCTTTCTGCTTTCCTTTGAGGTCTGCTACATTTTTAAGAAGCCCTTCAATAGAACCATATTTTGAGACTAATATTTTAGAGGTTTTTTCTCCTATACCGGGGATTCCAGGAATATTGTCTGCAGCATCACCCCATAAACCAAGGATATCAATAACCTGCAAGGGGTCGTCTACACCGAATTTTTCTTGAACTTCAGGGACACCCCAAATTTGTGCAGGAGCCCCACCTCGACCGGGCTTGTACATATAGGAACTTGAAGAAACAAGCTGAGCATAATCTTTATCAGGTGTCATCATATAGGTTAAAAAACCATGATTTTCTGCTATCTTACATAGTGTTCCTATAACATCATCAGCTTCATAACCGGCGACCTCTATTACTTCAATATTGAATGAACGAATCAAGTTTTTTATTGGCCCAATCATAGATCTTATGTCCTCAGGCATTGCTTCTCGATGGGCTTTATATTCTTTAAAATCTTGTTGTCGCACCGTTGAACCACCAGGCGGATCAAAAACCACAGCAATATGTGTTGGCCGTTCATTTTTTAAGATGTCAATTAAGACATTAGTGAATCCAAAAGCGGCTGATGTATTTTCTCCTCTAGAGTTTACCCTTGGGTTTTTTGAAAATGCAAAATAAGCCCTATAAATGAGTGCATATGCATCTAGTAAGAATAATTTTTTAGGATGTTCGGCCGATAGCATTTATGGTAGTTTTAATTGATTTGTAGGCAGTCGTTGTTCAATTTTAAAACGCACACGTTTTTTTAAGATACCCAGACCTCCCTTTGCAGATCCTTTAAAAATGAAGTCTGCAGAATCCTTGAGTGCAAGCATTCCCATTCGAAAGATAGCACCAGGTTCTAGTGCTATCTCCAAAGGGATGGAAACATCTGTATGGCTTGTTTTTTCAAGAACCACTTTTTCATTTGCATAAACCGTGGCAAGCATCTTGTCATTAACGACGACATTCGTTATTAGTTTTTCTATAGACACCCTTTTTTTATTGGGGTTATTAACACGTGTATTTACCGTAATTGACACCTTTTTGTCATTGATTTCAAAGCCCGAAACACTGTCAAAACTTTCAATTTCTGGCATCAATAAAGGGGAACAAGAGCACAAAAACAGCAATACTAAACTAAAACTGAAGTTCCTCATTTCATTCTTTTTGCAAACGCTTCAAAAAAGTAAGGGATTGTTTCAATTCCTTTGTAATAATTGAAAAGACCATAGTGTTCGTCCGGTGAATGAATGGCATCACTATCTAGACCAAAGCCCATAAGAACCGTTTTTAAACCAAGCTCTTTTTCAAACATGGCTACAATTGGAATACTACCACCGCTTCGAACTGGGATTGGTTTTACGCCAAATGACTTTTCGTAAGCGTCGCTTGCTGAAAGATATCCTATTGAATCTACAGGTGTTACAGCCGGCTCTCCACCATGATGTGGTGTTACCTTAACCGTTGTACCCTTTGGAGCCAGTGAATTAAAGTGTTTACTAAAAAGTGCTGTAATTTTATGTGGGTCTTGATTTGGAACCAGCCGCATGGAAATTTTAGCATATGCTTTTGAAGCAATAACTGTTTTTGCTCCTTCACCAGTGTATCCTCCCCAAATTCCATTTACATCTAGAGATGGTCGAATTGATCCACGCTCCGGAGTAGAGTAGCCATCTTCGCCCATCGTATCTTCAATGTCTAAGGCATTGCAGTATGCTTCATGCGAAAAAGGAGCTTTTGCCATTTCTGCACGTTCTTCATCTGATAAAATTTCAACATCGTCGTAAAAACCAGGAATATTAATTGCTTTGTTTTCATCTTGTAGGGCATCAATCATTTCACACAGGATGTTGATCGGGTTTGCTACACAACCACCATAAAGACCAGAGTGAAGATCTCTATTAGGACCTGTTACTTCAACTTCAACATAGCTCAGCCCCCTCAAGCCAGTTGTTATAGATGGAACATCATTCGCGAGCATGCCTGTATCAGAAACCAATATGATATCTGCAGATAACCTTTCCTTTTCATTTGTAACAAAAATCCCAAGATTTTCGCTGCCCACCTCTTCTTCGCCTTCAATCATAAATTTTACGTTGCAAGGGAGTTCATTTTTTGCAAGCATCGACTCAACGGCTTTAACATGCATATACATTTGGCCTTTGTCGTCACATGCACCTCTTGCGAAAATAGCACCCTCAGGATGTAATTCTGTTTTTTTAATGACCGGGTCAAAAGGTGGATTTGTCCATAAATCTATGGGGTCGGCCGGTTGTACATCATAATGACCATATACGAGAACCGTAGGAAGCGCATCATCTAGTATTTTTTCTCCATAAACAATAGGGTGCCCTTTGGTTTGGCAGATTTCAACATTGTCCAAGCCTATTTTTTTTAGGTCCTCTGCTAGCGTATTAGCACATTTAACAACTTCGTCATTGTAATTAGAATCCGCAGAAACAGAGGGAATCCTAAGCAGGTTTAACAACTCATTTAAAAATCTTTCTTTATTTGATGTAATGTAATCTTGCGTGTTTGTCATGATATTATTTTAAGTTTTAAAGCGAAGAAAATTAATTCAAAATCTGACACTTTAAGAATTGTAAAAATACGGATATTGCTATAAAAAGAGGACGAATTTTATATTTCATTTAAAGCGAGTTCTTAAACTTTTTTTTAGTCTTGAATTATTCCTTATTTTTGCGAGCAACTACGCATCGTAGAAATGCGTCTAACAGTAAAACTTAACAATAACTAGAAGTTTGAAAAACTTACTTTACATATTTATTTCACTGTTTTGTTTTGTTCATTCATCACATGGACAACTAACTGTAGCTTCAGGTATGACACCTACACAGTACGTTCAAAGCCTTGTTGGTGGTGGAATTGTAATTTCAAATGTGACCTTTACTGGAAATCCAACGCAAATAGGGACGTTTAATGGGACAAATGCTAACGTAGGTTTTGATGAAGGTGTAGTTATGGCTGCGGGTCCAATCAATGGTCTTATAGGAGGCCCTGGTGTTGCAGACAATGGCCAACCCGGAAGTGGTATTGCAGACAATGATCTTCTTTCTGTCGCTCAATCTGTTAATCCAGGTATTTTTTCTACCAGTGATGCGGCCATTTTAGAATTTGACTTTGTACCTTCTTCTAATGTTGCCGCCTTTAATTTTGTGTTTTCTTCAGATGAATATTTACAATGGGTAAATTCCACTTTCAACGACGTTTTTGCCTTTTTTGTTAGTGGACCCGGAATAACTGGGCCGTACAATGCCCCGGCAGCATTTCCTGGAGGAGCGCAAAATGTAGCAGTTGTTCCTGGAACAAACACGCCTATTACTATTAGTACAATTCATCCTGGTCTTAACGGTCAATATTACATAAATAATAATGGGAATTCATTTACACACAACGGTTTTACAGTACCAATTCCTGTAGAACTCTCGGTGCAGTGTGGTGAAACGTATCACTTCAAATATGCAATTGCAGATTGTTCCGATGACTTTTTAAATACAGCTGTTTTTATTGAAGCAGGGAGTTTTGTTTCAGATGCTGTAGATGTTACCGTGGCTACGGTTTCAGGTGATACCACTATTGTTGAAGGTTGTACAGATGCTAATTTTTATTTTACAAGACCTGAAAATGATACCGCAGACACGTTAATTATTAATTATGAGATAGGTGGGGTGGCCATTGAGGGAACTGATTACAATTTCCTTCCTGATTCTATTGTTTTTCTTCCGGGGCAAGATTCGGTAACCGTTACTTTATCACCGATTCAAGATGGGATTAATGAGCCGTTTGAGTCAGTGACAATATCCGTTGAGCTCATAAATATTTGTGGTGACACGATTGTTTCCTCAGGAATCATTTATATCGGTGATGGGCCGATATTAAATATTTCGGAATCGGACACAACTATTGTTTGTGCTAATGATAGTGTGTCTATCTTTGCTTCTGCTTCTGGCGGTTATGCGCCATATACCTATGAATGGACAGATTTAGACGGTAATTCTATAGGTTCTGGGGATACAATTACGCAGGGTATATCAGAAAATGGATCGATTGATGTTATTGTAACAGCAACAGATTTTTGTTTATTCTCAGGGGTTGACACTGTGACACTTACACTAAACCAAACCTTAGGTATTGATACAATTTATGTGGGACCTGCAACGTGTGAGCCCGACGGTTTTGTTTCTGCAATAGTTGTAGGAGATTCAGTAACCCCAGATCATGGTGTATATTATTCTTGGTTGAATAGCGCGGGTCAAGATGGCCCTACAGCTTCAGTCTGGACAGATTTACCTTCAGGGTGGTATTACATATCGGTAGAGGATGCTGTCTGTACAGTTGAGGATAGTGCATTTGTGGAGTTGTTGGATCCTCCAATTGCTGCGCTCACTGCTTCTCCCGTAGAAGGCTGTGCTCCTCTTTTGGTAACCTTTGATTACAGCGAAAGTCAAAATGCTGAAGGATATGAATTGTTCTTCGGAGATGGCTCGTCTCAGACGAGTGCCACAGTTGAGCAAATGACATTTACCTATGACAATCCTAATGCTGCAACATACATTGCAGAGCTTGTGGTAACGCAAGGTGCAAATTGTGCAGATTCCATGGAAGTAGTTATTCAAATAGGGATTTGTGGCTGTACAGATGCGAATGCATTGAACTATGATCCAACAGCAACTATTGATGATGGTTCCTGCGCATACCCAGTTCCGCCGGAGCCCATTGTATCTGCCCCGAATGTGTTTACGCCAAATAACGATTCAGACAATTCAAATGAAGTGTTTGAATTAACAACAGAGAATTTAGGAGAGCTTCAACTTATTATTTTCAACCGTTGGGGGAATATTGTTTTCGACGAAACGAGTACAGACCCGGACAACCAAAACCCAGCTTGGAATGGTTTGATGTCTAATTCTGGAAAAGAGGCAGAAGAAGGGGTTTACTTTTATAAGTATATTGCCTTTGGGCTTGAAGATGATTTCAGTGATACGCCTCCAGCGCGTGTCGAAGGCCATGGCTTTTTGACACTTGTTCGTAACCAATAAGGAAAACTTTTATGAGATTTTTAGTTGCCTTCATTGTTTTGGTAACCATACAAAACCTATTCGGCCAGGAACT
>JAKMFD010000054.1 GCA_022425625.1 Crocinitomicaceae bacterium
CTCATGAACCACACTAGAAATCGCAAAATAGGTATCTTTTAATTCCTCTCCAGGTATAATTGTACCCAAATCGTAGATTTTACTATTCCAATTTTTAGAACGAGACAACTGTTTTAGTTTGTTTCGGAAATCTGTTTGTGAATCGTTATTTTTATAATTAAGATTACCTCTATACTCAGGTACAGAAAATAACGCAATTGACTTCGAGGCTATCTCCGGAAATTCACCAAAATTAGAAATGATTATTTGCCCAATTTGTTCCCCTTGATAATTTACCTCGTCTTCAAGTAAAGGGCTGAAATATATTGACAAGTCGTTCATGTTTCAAAACTATTGGAGATTCAAATACCAAAGTTTTTTTTACCGAAAAGAAATAACCAAAGACTCGTGGATAACTCAATCCTTATCCAAAATAGCTTTTATATCGGGCTTGAAATACAAAGAAGACTTCATAACCTTTCCATC
The DNA here is from genome assembly GCA_022425625.1 of Crocinitomicaceae bacterium. Taxonomy (GTDB): domain Bacteria; phylum Bacteroidota; class Bacteroidia; order Flavobacteriales_D; family Crocinitomicaceae; genus UBA952. The sequence continues at coordinate 466 of JAKMFD010000054.1, forward strand.
ATCTCTATAAATTGGTTTTCCATTCTCATCCAGTTTACTCATGTTCGAGCGTTGTATTTCTTGAAAAACATCAGCTATTTTATGCTGCAAACCATGTTTTAAAATAGTTCCACATAGAATATAAAGTTGATCCCCTAATGCATCGGCAATTTCAACCAAATCTTCATTCTTGACGGCCTCTAGATACTCATCATTTTCTTCGGCCATAAGTCTATACCTTAGTTGCTGCTGATCATGAGACAACTTAGCTGTAGGTTCACTTCGATTCTCAATTCCAAAGGCATCATGAAAGACCTCTACGTTCTCTATTGTTTCTTTTAATGTCATTTATTTTAAAATTTGAGTAGCTTGTGAAACTTTTCTTTTACTTTTTCAGCATTCGGCAATAATTCCATTTCTAGATCAGAGTTCAAAGGAATAGCAGGAGTATCTATAGCGCCAACGATTTCAATTGGTGCATCTAAATAATTAAAATTATCTCGTTGAATTCTACCTGCAAGTCCTAATGTAAAATTACACTCAATCGATTCCTCAGTAACCAACAAGATTTTTCCATGTTTCCGACAAAGGATATTCATAGCATCATGATCCATTGGATTTAAAGAACGTAAATCTAATATTTCTGCATCATCCTCATGACCTTTTATTGCCTCAATTGACCAATATACACCTCGTCCATATGTTATAATACCAACGGTGCCTCCTTGACTTGCGCGATCCTCGGCAATTGACCTAACAAGACGTGCCTTTCCTATTGGTATCACATAGTCTGCACTGGGCTCAATAGACATAGACTCTTCGGTGCCTTTAATTTTTGACCAATACAATCCTTTGTGCTCGAGAAGAACAACTGGGTTTGGATCATAATATGCGGCTTTAAGTAACCCCTTAAGGTCTGCACCGCTTGATGGGTAAACCACTTTTATCCCACGAATATTAGTCAAAACAGATTCTATACTGGAGGAGTGATAAGGACCACCTGAACCATACGCTCCTATGGGAACACGAATCACACAACTTACAGGCCATTTACCATTTGAAAGATAATAAGACCTCGATACTTCGGTAAATAACTGATTTAGTCCAGGCCATATATAATCTGCAAACTGAACCTCAACAAAAGGTTTCAATCCTACTGCTGACATTCCAACTGTTGATCCAATAATAAATGCTTCTTGAATCGGGGTATTAAAAACACGATGGTCTCCAAAAGTTTGTGCAAGAGTTGCAGCCTCTCGAAATACGCCACCAAGTCTACCTCCAACATCTTGACCATATAGCAATGCTTCAGGATGCTCTTGAAGAATTTCACGAACCGCAAAAAGGGCAGCATCAACCATAACAGTTTTCTTTTTGCCTTTTGGAGATCTTTCGCCCTTCTCTTCCATTATTGGTGTTGGCGCAAATATGAAATCTGTAAGGCTATTTTTATCCGGATCTTCTGCTTTAAGCGCTTTATCGTATGCTGCATCAACCTCATTCTTGACAGCTTCTTCTTTTACCTTAATTATTTCATCAGTCCATCCTGACTGTTTCAAAACACTCAGAAGTTTAGGGTAAGGATCTTTTAGTTTAGCTTCTGCTAAATCATCACGATACCACTCCATTCGAACACCTGAAGTATGATGTCCCAGAAGCGGAACATGCGCGTGTATAATGAATGGGCGCCTTTCACTTCTCACCGTTTCAAAAACGGACTTTACCGTTTCATAGGATGAAACAAAATCACTTCCATCAATCGTTTTAAGTTCAATACCATTAAAGCCTTGAGCATATTTACTCATATCCTGGGCACGCGTCTCTTCGGCATTTGCTGAAATATCCCAACCATTATCTTGAACTAAAAAAACAATCGGAAATTGCTTTAGTGCAGCCATTTGAAGCGCCTCTGAAACTTCTCCCTCTGTGCAAGAGGCATCTCCTAGAGAACAAACAACTACAGACGGGGCTTTGTCTTTATCTACAAGTCCCTGTTGCTCCTTGTATTGAACACCCATTGCTATCCCTGCTGTCGGAATTGCCTGCATGCCGGTAGCCGAAGACTGGTGTATGATTTTTGGAAGGCCCTCTCTATTTAAAGACGGGTGAGAATAATACGTTCTCCCGCCTGAAAATGGATCGTCTTTTTTCGCAAAAACTTGAAGCATTAATTCATACGGGGAAATACCCATTGATAACAGAATAGAATCATCTCGGTAATAAGGGGAAACCCAATCTTCTGGTTTTAATTGCATCCCAAGTGCGATCTGAATTGCCTCATGACCACGAGATGTCGCATGCACATATTTTGAAGTTACTTCTTTATTAGCTTCGTATTTTTCAGCTAATGTTTTTGCTGTACACATAAACTGAAATGCTTCTTCCAGCAATTCTTTATTCACAATATTTTGCGGCGATTTAGCCTTTGCTTTAGACATTGATTTTATTGAGTTTCAAATATACGAAAAGAACCAAATAGAACGATATGAGAAGAATAAAGGTCAAAAGGTTTTTTAAACTTTTTCACAGTATCTATATTTGTGTTAAACAACATTTTATGCTTGGATTAAAAATGGCAACGGATCCTAGATGGGTTAATATCGTCGAGGATAATATTAAAGAAATTCTTATTGATCACGCATTCTGTGAGCAAAAAGCTGCAAGTAATGCCATTTCTATGATTGTACAATACCCCCACCGCCCTGACCTCGTAAGTGCCATGGTTGAGATTTGCAAGGAGGAAATGGAGCACTTTGATATGGTTCATAAAAAGATTTTAGAGCGAGGTTTCAACCTAGGGTTTGAGAGGAAAGACCCCTATGTAAAGGATTTACACGAATACTTAAAAAAGAACCACGACAATAGCTCAAGAGAAAGTCACTTTGTAAATCAAATGTTGTTTGCGGCGATGATTGAAGCAAGAAGTTGTGAACGGTTTAAAATTTTATCTGAACAACTCACAGATAAGGATTTAAAAGCATTTTATAGAATGCTAATGGAAAGTGAAGCACGTCATTTCATGACTTTTTTGCGCTTTGCGAAAAAATATAGCTCTACGATTGATGTAGATGAAAGATGGAAAACTTTTCTAGCGTTTGAAGCAAGTCTTATGAGTAAATATGGAAAAGAAGAAACCATGCATGGCTAAAGTGCTATTGCCTTTCGTATTTATCTCGATATCTTTTATAAAGTTCTAACTGAAAATTAGAAGTTGATCTTAAAACACCATCAAGACAAATTAATGTCACATCGTTTGTCATCATGTCAAGTGCATTGCCAACCGAAACAAAAAAACTAGCTTTTTTACCTTTCTCTATAGAGCCGTAATCTGCTGCAATACCAATAATTTCGCATGGATCTAATGAGATAGATCGAACTGCCGCCTCTTCTTCCAAGCCGTATGCCATTGCCGTACCTGCGAGAAATGGTAAATTTCTAGAATTCATTGCTTCCATGTCCCCAGATCCCTGAAGACAAAACTTAATACCTTGCTCTTTCAACAAAGCTGGTATTCGATAAGGTAAATCTGTAGCCTCATCCTCTATTTGAGGAAGTCCATGAATCCTGTCTAACATAATCGGGATATTCGCATCTTTTAGTTTCTTCCCTATTAAATGAGCGTCATATCCACCGATGATTACAGGGAAAGGGAATTTAAAAGCATTTACAAAATCAATTACATCATGGATTTGCTGCAATTCATTGGCATGAATATAAACCCGCTTTGTTCCCACAAAACAATCCTTCATCGCCTCCAAACGTTGATCAAACGGCACTTCATTTGAGTCATATGCTTTTGCCAGTTCAAAAAAGCGCATCAGCTTCAAAATTTCACTTGCATAATTCTTATTTCTTTTTTTTGGTTTTGGCTCAGCCCACCAACCACCTCCTTGCGTACTTTTTGGCCAATTAATGTGTATCCCATCATCTTTTAAAACTGTCGCATCCTCCCAATTCCAAGCAAATAGACGCATAATCGATGATGCACCCGAAACCCTACCTCCACGCGGCGTGGCTTGAGTTAATAAAACACCATTTGTCCTCACGGTTTCAACCACTCTTGATTCTGTATTAAATGCAATTTGTGTGCGCACATGCGGATTAAACTCTCCGACATCGTCAAAATCACGTGTGGCTCTGACCGCATCTATTTCAGTGAGTCCAAGGGTGGTGTTTGTAGCTACAAAAGATGGATACATATGCTGTCCTTGAAGTGAGACAATCGTATCCCAATTTTTAGCTTTAAAGCTAGAAGTTAGTGCGTTCTTAATTAAAACAAAACGGTCTGCATCACATCCCACTATCGCATTTTCAATAACTGTTCCATTCCCCACATGAACAGTAACATCTGTATAAAGCACTTTTTGAGTAAAGCTTGAATTCGCAATAAGGAATAGTGCAGAAAAAATAAAGTATCTCATAATCAATGCAGGTTAGTTTTTATTTCACCTTGTTCACCATGAGAATCACAATGAAAAAATCTTTCTTTATCGTGTTTGTATATTCTCATTGGTTTTCTAGCTGTGTTGTCCAAAGCCATTTTTTGAATAATTCTAGCCCTCTCTAATCTATTTCTAGTTGCTAAAACATCATTTCGCTCCGCATCGTAATACACCCTTCCCTCTATCATGGTTTTCTGAACCTTTGACATAATAGAAAGCGGGTTGTGAGTCCAAAGTACCAAATCTGCATCCTTTCCAACCTTGATACTACCCATCCTATCGTCAAGGTGTAATAATTTAGCGGGATTTAGTGTTACAAGTTTCCATGCTTCCTCTTGAGAGAGCCCTCCGTACTTTATGGCCTTGGCTGCTTCTTGATTAAGTCGCCTGCCCATTTCTGCGTCATCAGAATTGATAGCGACAGTTACACCCTGTTCTGACATTAAGGCCGCATTATAGGGAATGGCATCATTTACTTCATACTTATAGGCCCACCAATCTGAAAAAGTAGATCCGCCTACGCCGTGATTCTTCATTTTGTCCGCCACTTTGTAACCTTCGAGGATATGTGTAAAAGTATTTACTCTAAAGCCCATAGAGTCTGCAACATGCATTAACATATTTATCTCAGACTGGACATAAGAATGACACGTTATAAATCTTTTAGAATCCAGTATCTCAACAAGCGTCTCTAGCTCTAAATCCATGCGAGGGGATATTCCCTTTTTGCCTTTTCTGTTTTTATTGTATTCCAGCCACTCGTTTTTATATTGTCGTGCCCTATGAAAACCATCATAAAAAACTTGCTCTACACCCATTCTTGTTTGCGGGAAACGAACTGTGTTAAAGTCTCCCCAATTTGATTGTTTCACATTTTCTCCAAGAGCGAACTTTATAAAGCCCGGTGCATTTTCGATAAGCATTTCTTCAGGAGATGCGCCCCATTTAAGTTTAACAAGAGCAGACTGACCTCCAATTGGATTTGCTGAACCATGCAACAATTGTGCACTTGTAACTCCTCCTGAAAGTTGTCTGTAGATGTTAATATCTTCAGAATTTACAACATGTCCTATGCTTACTTCTGCCGAAATAGCTTGACCACCTTCATTTACTCCTTTGGAAATTGCAATATGGGAATGTTCATCAATTATTCCTGAAGTCAAATGCATTCCTGAGGCATCTATTATTTCCGCATCGATTGTAAGCGTATTGTCTACATTACCGACTTGAACAATCTTACCATCCTCCACTAAAACATCTGTTTCTTTTAAAATTCCCTGTACCTCATTTGTCCACACTGTTGCATTCTTAAAAACATACTTTGATGAGGTAAGAGAAGAATCCAAGCCAAATGCCATATTTGGGAACCAACAAGAACCAACATAGCTCGTATCCTTAATTGGAGTATCTTTTTTCACTTTTTTCCCTAAAACCTTTAATGCCGACCAACTTTTCCAAGAACCATCGGGAGCTGTTGCGGCACCCTCTATTATCGAACCATTTTTTGATATTTTACCTCGAAGCAAATAAGCCGAGGTGTTTTCTCTATTCACTAGCTTGATGCTTATGTCATTGCCACTCATTTGAAAATCACATTTACATTTTGACGAATCAATAGATTTAAATGAGGCATCTAACTCGAAAGAATTACACGTTGGCTTTTCACCATTACCGTTGAGGATAACTTTCCTTCTGAAGCCATCTATATTAATATCATATGAACCAGCAAGAGTTATTGAATTAAAGGCATTCAATGGTTGCTGAACACCTTGTAGCCATACCTCATTAATCTTTGCGCTCTTATCTTCGAAAGGATCCAAATCATAAACAGAAAAACTAGCATGCATTCCAATCTTTAACGACCCTATCTCATCACTCTTACCAATTAAACCAGCTGGCCTAACAGTCAAGGCATCCAAAACATCGAATTTTGAAACACCTGTAGCCAATATTGTCCTAATATTTGACCACAATTGTTTGCTGCTTTTTAAACCTTCAGTAGTAATGGATACAGAAATACCATTTTCAAATAACTTTTTAAAATTAAATGGTGCAAGTTCCCAATGCTTTAGTTTACTTAAGGGTATTAATCTAGATATATAGGGGTCTGAGACATCATAAGCCTCAGGGAAATTAATGGGTAATATTACCTTGATATCCTTACCCTTTAGAGCATCTAAGGACTCGTATTCATTCCCCGAACCAACGTAAATAAACTCTGTATTAAATTCCTTTGCAATCTTCATTGCACGGAGAATTTCTAACTTGTCTTTTGTGATGAAAAATCGAGGTAACTCATTTTGATCTTGCCACGCTTCCATTGATAAATCGGTAAAACCAGGGTCAGATTCAGTGTAAAATTTAAGGTCATAAAAAGATTGTCTTAACAAAGCAATTGAACCCATCTGCGAAGATGGGTAGCTTTGTCTTGAACTACCTTTTGAAAAAGAATAAAACGACGCTGCTTTATCTAGAATCATGTCCTTAGATAAATCTGCACCATGCGCAGTAACTAACGCAGCGGTTCCTTGAATAATTCCGTCATTGTGCCTGGTTAAACAGTATCCAACCCCGAAGTTATTCAACGCTCTTAATGCCTTAAGATCTTTTTTATATTTCTCGCCTGCATTCAATTCAGGATGAACTGCTTGATTCCAATAAAAAGAATTTTGTTTCAATGACTCAATTTGAGGTGCAAAATTGTTTTTCTTTTCAAAGCTTTGCTTTTCAACACCAATATTGGAATTCAGCTCTATAAACGATGGCATTATGGTTCTGCCTTCCATATCAATAATCAAGGCGCCGTTAGGCTCTTTTATTTTCGTGCCAACTTCAATGATTTTATCACCTTTTATTAGAATAGAAGCTGCATTCAGAACATTCGTGGAACCTCCAAGATAAAGGTTGGCATTTTTAATTAGAATTACATTAGCCTTAGACGCCGTAACGCCATTATTTGGTCGGTATTGACTCCAAAGCTGCGCCGTCAGCAAAAGAATAAAAAAGGTTAGCGTTTTTTTCATGATTGTCCGAAAATAAAAAGAAAAATTGAATCAACTAAAAATAATAAAGCAATAAATATTTTATCATTTGATAATGATAAAAAAGAGGTATTGAATTAATTTCATCTTATATTTGAGTGACTCGATTAAAACTTATTTTTTTAAAATTGCTTACAGTCAGGAATCTATTTATTTTATCCATATTATCGCTCTGCTTCCAAACCATTGGACAAACGCTAATCATTAATGAATTTTCAAATGGCCCTTCAGGATCACAGGAATACGTTGAACTTGTAGTGGTTGATACATCTTCAGGTAATTCAAATTGTTCAAATTGTATTGATATTAGAGGTTGGATTATTGATGACAATAACGGGTTTCATGGTAGCTCAGGTATAGCTAGTGGCTGTAATAGATTTTCAAATGATGTTTTTTGGAGTTGCATACCCCTAGGAACAAGCATTACGGTCTACAACGGAACTGATCCGAATATTGATTTACCTGTAAACGATTTAGACATAAATGACGGTAATTGCAACCTAGTTTTACCTATTGAGAATTCAACTTTGTTCGAAACGAACCCAAATACACCAGGAGCTATAGTTTGTGACTATCCTAATATAGGATGGAGTCCAGGAGGTATATGGAGCCGAATTGGTATGCGAAATGGAGGAGATTGTATTCGATTGGTTGATTTAACAGGTTGCGAAGTTTTTTCTCTCTCTTATGGAGATATTTCATTAAATAGTACCATTTATTTTCCGGGCTCAGGAACAGACGATGTATTTTACTTTTCTGGTACAAACCCATATCTACAGGCAGATTGGACACAAGGATGTGCAGGTGACCCAGGAGCATGTCTCGGTAATGATCAATCGCCGGGAGCAGCAAACTCTAATCTAAATAGTGATTATATCGATCAATTTACGGTAAATGGCTGTTTACCATCAATTCCGATTTCATTAATACTAACCAACCAATCAAATTCTTGTGGTGATTGCACGGGCTCCATAACTCTAAATGCTGCTCAAGGCCAAGGCCTCTATACCTTTAATATTAGCCCAGCTGTGCCTATAACTTCAAATCCATCAACTTCACCAATATCAGTAGATAACATTTGTTCAGGAGAATATATTGCTACAGTTATTGATGAAAATGGTTGTGAAGATGCTCAAAACTTTGAAATCGAAAATGATGATCCCCCTACAATAACTACATCAAATAATGTGAGTGTTTGCAATGGTGGATCAATTGAATTAAATGCGATACTCGGAGGTAGCGCAAATGCAATATCCTGGGTGTCTCCAAACGGTACTTTTTCAAACATAAACAGCACCACAACTACTTTTACCCCTTCAATAAACAGTGCAATCGCCTTTGTTGTTGTTACTGCTGAAAGTGAGAATTGCGGAACCACTCAAGAAAATATATTCGTAAACGTAACATCACCGATTGAACCTATTTTTTCTCAATTACCAGCCCAATGCGAAGGTGCTGCTTTTTCATTAAACACAACTTCAGCTAATGGAATTTCAGGAACTTGGTCCCCTGCTATCGACAATTTAGCAACAACAAGCTATACCTTCACTCCAAATATAGGAGAATGTGCAACCATTCAAAATATGACCGTAGTTGTGAATACAACCTCGTCAAGTATATCAAATATTACAATTTGTGACAACGACCTGCCATTTATTTGGAATGGTCTTACGTTTAGTGAAAATGGTACTCAAAGCACTACATTGACCTCTAACAATACAGGATGTGATTCAACAGTTACCTTAAATCTATCGGTTAATCCAACATTCTCTATTATCGAAGAACTCACGATCTGCCAATCAGAACTGCCTTATTTATGGAACGGAATAACTTTCGCTAATTCAGGTAGTCAGACAGCGTCTCTATTTACCGCAAATGGGTGTGACTCTATTGTTACGTTGAACTTAATTGTCATTTCAGAATTTACAGGATTAGAAACACATACAGGCTGTATCGGAGACGGCTACAGTATTGATGTGAATGGAACAATTTATGATGAAGCCAATCCAACAGGTACAGAAATCCTTCTTTCTTCCGAAGGATGTGATAGTACCATTGTTGTAAATCTGACCTTTAATAATAATGTCATAGGTAATGAAACATACACAGGTTGCTTGGGCGACGGATATTCAGTTATTGTAAATGGCAATACTTATGACGAATCAAATTCTTCTGGAACCGAAACTTTAACTAACATCTTTGGATGCGATAGCATCGTAACTATTGACCTCACATTCAATAACCCAAGTATAAGTTCAGAAATTTATACCGGTTGTTCAGGAGACGGATATAGTATTGATGTGAATGGAACAATTTATGATGAAACCAATCCTTCAGGAATCGAAACGTTAAGTAACGCATTTGGATGTGATAGCACTGTAACAATTGATCTAACTTTCAACAGTGTAAATAATGGATTAGAAACATATACCGGATGCTCAGGTGATGGGTATACTGTTGTAATAAATGGAACAACATATAATGAATTCAATCCTTCAGGAACTGAAACTTTAAGTAACGCATTTGGATGTGATAGTACCGTAACAATTGATCTAACTTTCAATAACGTAAATAATGGGCTAGAAACATATACGGGGTGCTCAGGTGACGGGTATTCCGTTATAGTAAATAGCGTAACTTATGACGAGTCCAATCCTACTGGTACGGAAATAATGAGCAATATCTTTGGGTGTGACAGTATCATTACTATTGATCTTACATTTAATAGCCCTTCAACAGGAAGTGAAGTACACGTGGGGTGTAATGGGGATGGATATACTGTTACCGTTAATGGTAACATTTACAATGAGGCAAATCCTTCGGGAATAGAAACCTTAAACAATATCAATGGATGTGATAGTGTTGTAACCATTACACTAACTTTTAATTCAAGCATAGCGGGAAACGAAAACTACATAGGTTGTGTAGGAGACGGCTATAGTGTTGATGTTAATGGAACAATTTATGATGAAGCTAATCCAACAGGAACAGAAACACTTACTGCGGTTGCTGGATGTGACAGTATTATTAGCATTAATTTAATTTTCAATTCAGTTCTCCCAGGTACTGATGTTCAATCCGCTTGCGACTCCTACACATGGATTGATGGAAACACTTATAATTCAAGTAACAATGACGCGATGTGGGTCATCCCTAGTGTGTCAGGATGCGATAGTATAATAACACTTGAGTTAACGATTACTAATTCCAATAGTGGAACAGATATTAAATCGGCATGCGATACCTATACTTGGATTGATGGAAACACCTATACCACAAGCAATAATAATGCTACATGGGTCCTTACAAACATTGAAGGGTGTGATAGCCTGGTTACATTGGATTTAACGATTAACGACTCACCTACGCTAATAGATTTTAGTAACGGAGGGACATACTGCGAAGGAGAGTCAGTACTCAGCCTCACAGCTGAGGTCAGTGGTGTTCCTGATTTTACTCTAGACTATACACTAAATGGTAATCCACTTTCAATAAGTTCGAACAATTCTAGTATTGATTTGGGCAACTTATCAGGAGTATATACGCTCAATACCTTAAACGATAATTATTGTACGACCTCTTTAAATGAATCTCAAACCATTGTGATTAATCCTATTCCCGATGCTCCAAGCATGGGTGAAGATGAAAATTACTGCTCAAATACAGTCCCTGAAGCAATACAACCAGAGGGAGGCTCTGGAAGCTACAACTGGTATTTCGATGCTTCATTGACACAATTGCTTGCAACGGCAACTGAATACACACCAAGTCTGATTCTTGGGAGCTCAACTTATTATGTAACGGCCATAGAAAATAATTGTGAAGGATTACCAGGAGAAATAAGTATAACATTTGCAGATTGTCAAATTATCATTCCTACGGCATTTACCCCTGATGATGACCAAGCTAATGACAAATGGATGCTCGGAAATATTGACAATTTATTTCCCAAGAATGTGGTCAGTATATATAACCGATGGGGAAATAAACTCTTCGAATCTAGAGAAGGAATATACAGTGCAAACCCTTGGAATGGAACCTATAACAACGAAAAATTACCAATCGCATCATACTATTACATCATCGAGTTTAACGATGGGAAAACAGCACCAATCAATGGGATTGTGAGTATTGTAAAATAAAAAGAGCAAATCATAAGCCGGGTTCTGTTAGCAGACTTGAATAACAAATCAGCCGCTTATCATTTATCTTGCCCTAGCTTCACAACCAGGATCAAACGACCTACCCTTCGAGATCAGGCGAGCAGCCCTCAATTCCCGATATACTTGGTCTTTCAGCTCACAAGGTTTACCTTGCCTTTTTTGTCACCAAAAAAGCGGTAGGCTCTTACCCCACCTTTTCACCATTACCCACAATAAATTATGGGAAGTTTATTTTCTGTTGCACTTTCTGTTCCTACATAGTAGGACCTTCCCGTTAAGAAGTGTGACGCTCTATGCTGCCCGGACTTTCCTCTTTAAAAAGCGATAAGCCGATTTGCTCTTTGTAAAATTATGAATTAATAAACTCTGATTTTAATTTTATAGAATCTATTTACTTAATGACATTAACATGACCGTTGAAATCATAAATTTCGTTATTCATGGAATCTTTAAACTTGACATACCAGATATAAGATCCATTCTGAACTGTTTTGATAGCTCCTGTTGGGTCAATATATGAACCATCCCAACCTTCGCCAGGAACATCAGAGAAGAAAACCTGTTCTCCCCATCTATTGTATACCCTAAATTCATAACCACGCTCTCGATCATAGCCTGCAGTGAGCACAGGAATAAACACTTCATTTTTTCCATCTCCATTAGGCGTAAATGAATTCGGTACATAAAACAAGACCTCATCAATTACAGTAATGGCTACATATGCAGTATCAGTACAACCATCTTGAGCAGTTGCAACCAAGGATACAACATAGTTTCCATAATCATTATAAAAATGTGTAGTATTCACGAAATCACTTTCCGATCCATCTCCAAAGAACCATTCAAAAGAGGTTGCATTCGTTGAGTTATTTGTAAATTCAAAAATCGGATTTACAACAGATTGCTCATAAACATCGGGCTGAAATTCGGCGTTTACCTCATTTACACAAACAAAATTCTGTTGGGTTAATGAATCTGTACATCCTTCCGCAGTTGTACTCACTAATGTGACATCATAACAACCATAAGAATCATACGTGTTTAATACCGAGCCTAATTGTGTTGATGTTGCACCGTTCCCGAAATACCACATTACCGAATTACTCTCGGGTCCTGCAGTTAAATCAGTGAATGTCGGCTCGAAAGGCAAACAGCCACCAAAAGTCATATCTGTAGAGAATAGCACATCAGGTAAAGGGTTTACAATCACCTCTATGTCCGTTGTGTCGGTACATCCGTTAATATCAAAACCAACTACTGTATATGTCTCGGTCATCGACGGCACAAATTCTACACTGTCAATTACGGAGAAATCCCATACGTATGTATCAGCTCCCTCTCCCCAAACCAATGTGCTTTCACCGGCACAAATAAAGTCATCTGAAGCAAACGCAGAAATCACAGGTAATGGATTTACAACAACCTCCACAGTATCGCTCTCAATACAACCATTTGCTGCAGTACCTATAACAACGTACTCATTTGTCTCTGAAGGAACAAACGCTTCGCCATCAAGCACATCATTATTCCAAAGGTACAATATCGCGTCACCTGTGGCCGCAAGAATAATATCTTGACCAATACAAATTGCTGTATCAGCACCTGCATTTACTACAGGAGGTAAATCTAGCGTATAGGTGACAATGACGGAATCCGTATTCTGGCATAAATTTGTGTCTGTTCCAACAACGTAGTAAACTTCTGTTGAATTGGGGAAAAACTCAACACCATTAATCACACCATTATCCCATTGGTAATTATTGGCTCCTGTAGCCGTTAGCGTAATTGATTGTTCAAAACACAAAGTAGTGTCAATCCCCGCTTCAACATCCGGTAAAGGATGAACAGTAATTGTAAAGGTCTCAGATGCTCCGTCACATTGATTTGCCACAGGAGTTACAGTTATGGTTCCAATTAAATCCCCAGTTCCCGTATTTGTTGTCTGAAAAGATGGAATATCACCCTGAGCAGCTCCATTTAATCCAATCGCCGAGTTGGAATTAGACCAATTGTAGACATTACTTGGCATATTACCATTGAATATGACAGGAGAAGAAAATTCCTCAGAGCAATATTCATAATCTGAAATAGGCTCTATAATCGGTAAAGGATTGACAACTATTTCAAGCGTATCATTAATTCCTGGACAACCATTGACATCGGGTGTTACAACGATCATTGCAGTTTGTATTGTCGTTCCAAGATTTTCAGCGGTAAAGCTAATGATAGAGTCATTCCCTGCGTTTGCTAAACCAATAGAACTATTGAAATTTTCCCAGGTGTAAGTTGCAATAGGATTTGTTCCTGTAAAGTTAATTTGTGGAACTACCTCACCAGAACAAACAGTATCATTGACTGTATTTACGGTAGATATTGGATTTACCGTTATGCTCGTAGTCATAGTAGTACCAAAGCATCCATTTAAACTAGGCGTAACGGTAATATCAGTTTGCTGTACATCTAAGCTGATATTTGTTCCAGTAAAAGGCAGGATATTTCCATTTCCATTGGATACCAATCCAATGGAAACATTTGCGTGCGTCCATCCGTAATTTGTTGAATCCGGCAAATTACCGTCAAAAATAATTCCATCTGTCATTTCGTTTGCGCAAATATTTTGATCCGGAACCTGATCTACAGTTGGTATTGGTTTTACCACTATCTGAACAATTTGAGCGGTCCCTTCACATCCATTCAGCTCAGGTTGAACGGTAATCGTAGCCAGTTGATTCTCAAGGCTTGTATTTGAAACCACAAATGGCGCTATATTACCAATACCATTTTCGCTAAGACCAATAGAGGAGTTACTGTTTGTCCAGGAATATTGAGTTCCTGGATTGTTACTGTCAAAAGTATATTCAGTTGTTGTCTCGCCATGGCAATACTCATCTACTCCCGGAGCAATAATGACCGTTGAAATCGGATTTACGATAATCAATGCTGTATCGGCAACTCCAACGCATTCATTGAAAGTTGGTGTTACACTAATTGTCGCTACTTGAGGGTTTAATCCTAAATTTTCAACAATGAATGGGGTTATGTTTCCATTCCCACTTGGATCTAAATTGATGGATACATTGTCGTTTGTCCACTCATAAGTGGTACCTATTAAGTCCTCACTGAAATCAATTTCTTGGGTCAACTGTCCAGAACAAAGTGTTTGGGTCTCAGGAGCAATGACAACCGCAGGCGTTGGCTTCACAGTTATTGTAAATGTTTGAGGCTCGCCTTCACAACCATTAAAATCAGGCACTACTGTGATTGTTGCAGTTTGATCGACAAGACTTGTGTTTTCTGATACAAATGCAGCTATATCACCGGTGGATTGTCCAGAAAGACCGATAGACGTGTTTGTATTTGTCCAGTTGAAGATTGTTCCTGGAACAGGTCCTGTAAATACTACGGGGTCCGTGTCAATTCCTGCACACAATATCTGATCCACAGGATCAAAAACAACCGGAACTGGATCAACCGTAGTAATCGTAAATTGTTCAGAAGTTCCTGTACAACCATTTAATTCAGGAGTAACAGTAATTGTAGCCTGAATAACCGTATTACCTGTATTCTGTGCAATAAAAGCTGGAATAGTTCCAACACCTTCATCAATAAGCCCAATTGCCACATTGTCATTGACCCATGCATAATTTGTGACGTCAGGCAAGTTACCTGTAAAGACTACAGAATCAGATTCTGTATTGACACAAAGTGATTGGTTAGGTATTGGTCCAACAAGAGTTGGTGTTGGTTTAACCATTATAGTGAATACCTCTGGAGTACCTTCACATCCATTGATTGACGGAATTACAGTAATCGTTGCTGTTTGCTCCACGGCAGTTGTATTTTCAACAACAAAAGAACCTATATTGCCAAAACCGTTTTCTGGTAATCCTATGGATATATTTGTATTTGTCCAAGTATATGTTGCTGCAGACCCAAAATCACCATCAAAAACAACTGGTATCGTTGCAAAATCTGCACACAAGACTTGACTAGGGATTGGGAATACGGTTGGCGTTGGATTCACGGTAATTGAAAACTCTTCAGATGCCCCAACACAACCATTGTGACTAGGAGTTACTGTAAAAGTACCTGTCTCAGATACTAGGCTCGTGTTGGTGCCTATAAATGAAGGTATATCGTTAAACCCTGGGCTTCCTATACCTATAGATATATTTGTATTCGACCACTCATAAACCGCACTCAGTATATTACCTGAAAAATCAACAGGTGTTGTTGACTCGTTATGACAAACTGTTTGAGACAAAGGTAGTACCGAAACAGTTGGGACTGGCTTAACAGTAATTGTGAATTGAGATTCTAAACCATCGCATCCAGGAAGCTCTGGAGTAACAGTTATTGTAGCTATTTGATCTACTGTACCCGAATTTACAGATATAAAATTGACAATATCTCCGATCCCATTTGGACCTAAACCAATTGAAGTATTGTTATTCGTCCAAGTATAATTTGCATTAGGCACATTACCCTCAAAAATGATTCCTGGAAACTCCTCATTTGAACATAAAATTGTATCAAGAATTTCATTAACCTCCAGAACAGGGTTGACAATGAAATCAAATGAAATCTCAGGTCCCGCACAACCATTAAAAGTAGGTACTATGGAAATTGTTGCCGTATCCATTTGAGTACCGTTATTAATCGTCGTAAAAGAAGGAATATCTCCAGAGCCGTTAATACCGAGACCAATACCTGGATTATCATTAGTCCAATTATAAGAGGTTCCAACAACATTAGAGGTGAAAATAACTGCGGAACTATTATTACTTACACAAATAGTTTGATCTGTTGGGATATCCATGTCAGGCGAAGGATCTACGTTAATTGTAAATGTTTGAGATGCACCATCACAACCATTTAATTCAGGCACAACAGTCACCGTAGATTGAATTGGATTGTTTGTCGTATTCGTTGCAATGAATGATGAAATATCTCCTGTCCCTGATGCAGGCAAACCGATTCCTGGATTCGTATTGGTCCAATTATAAATTATTGACGCATCACTTCCTGTGAAAATAATTCCTGCAGTTGGTGCTCCATCACATTCATCAATGGCACCCGGATCATTAACGGTTGAGGAAGGATTAACTGTAATTTCAAATACTGCTGGTACACCAGGGCATCCATTGGTCAAAGGAGTCACGGTAACAACTCCTGTTTGAACTATTGCTGTACTATTTTCAGCTGGGAAAGTTGTAATGTCTGATGAACCGATCAAGGCTAAACCTATTTCATTATTGGTATTTGTCCATTCATAAGAAATTCCACCAAAGCTTGAGCTAAAGAATATATCTGCTGTATTTTCTCCAACGCATAAGATTTGATTCGTTGGCGTATCCATTGTCACGACCGGACTCACATTGATTGTTACTACCTGATTATTATTAGTACAACCTGAACCGAGTGCAGTTGCAGAAACTAAATAATCAACACTTTGAGCGTTAAGTGAGTTGTTTACCAAAACATCTGTAATTCCAGAAGAGTTTTGAGTCGTCAATGATTCGCCTGTTACGTCGGCGTTATCATTTTGCGCCAACCAACTAAAAGTAGCGGAAACATCACTGGTTATTGAATAGTTTACAGGAACTCCCGAACATACCTCGACATTGGCATTAGAAGAAATAAAAGGCGATGGGTTTATAGTAATAAATAAGGTATCAGATGCCGCTTCACAGGGTCCAGCAGGGTTATTTGTAGTTAAAATCAATTCCAAACTTCCATTTGCAATATCTGTTGCGGAAGGAATGTAAACCGCATTAAGATCATTAGCATTTGGTACAAAAACTCCTGTTCCGCCAGACCATGATCCAGAAACCGCAGAACCACCAACGGCACCATTTAACACCACATCTTCACCCTCACATATCGTTTGAGGAGCACCTGCAGAAACAATTGCTGATGATGTAAAAGAAACCAATACATCTGCAGATTCAGGGCCACAAGGACCAACAGGGTCTTCCGAAGTCAA
>JAKMFD010000070.1 GCA_022425625.1 Crocinitomicaceae bacterium
CTCTTCCCATCCCGAACAGAGAAGTTAAGCCTGCTTGCGCTGATGGTACTGTCCTTTTGAGGATGGGAGAGTAAGTCGACGCCGATCTTAAACCCCTGACTACTTGTAGTTGGGGGTTTTTTTATGCTCCATATTTCAAGCGAATTCAACGAGCAATCAGCCAAAAAAACATGTAAGGGTTGTAACTTGATTATTTTAGTCAGTAATGTTGATTTTAAAAGATCGAAATCTTAAAAAGTAGTACACTGGAAATACGAACAGTGCAAATGCTGTGAGGTAAGTGCTGAAGATTAAACCCATTGTTGGTATAAAATGGAATCCAAACAAAAATGTTGTTGCAATACCACCTAAAGTGGATATTGAATAAATTGTTCCTACAGAATTCCCAACTTCACTTACTTCTCTTGATATTAATCTAATGATTAGCGGTGATACCATACCGAAAAAAACCAAAGGTGGGAATACAAAACACAAGCTAGATATGACAATACCGACTTTTAGATTCATGTCAAGGGTAGCAGCCATAATCATTGATGAAGTCATTGGCATAATAGAAACAAAAATTGCAGACGCCAAAACGATATAGTGCAAAACGTTTTTATTAGGATATTTTTCTGAAATAACACCCCCAAAAAGATACCCAGTTGTTAAGCCTCCCATGGTTACGGCTAGAGTTGTAGCCCAAACGTAGAGTGAAGCTCCATAGGAAGGTGCAATAAGTTTTGCGCCCAATAGTTCCACTGCCATAACAGCACCACCTTCTATAATTGATATTAAAATTAGATACCAAAAAGATGCAGGGTATTTGGTTTTATTTTGTTGGTTCATTTGGTTTTATTTAAAGAGTCTTACACCGTCTTTGAGGCTTTGTTTAGCTGTCATGTCAATCATGGCAGTTCTCCATTCGACGATTGATTTTAGATTTATATGCTCAAGAATTGGAAGGTCATCTGTGAATACAATCGCATCACCCTTTCCGGCATCTGAATCGAACTTTCTATTGCCATTTAATAAGTCCTGTACAAACCATTCATTTTGACAACAGCTATTAATTCTATTCGGATCCAATTTTATTTCTGGCTCTTCCACCGAACCTATTATAATAAAATCGCATGGACTATCTGCTTCACAATTCTCAACATGAAATCTTGTGTTTTTAAAGCCTGCGGCCTTTAAGGTGGCAACAATGGATCTAAAAGGAAGACCTTCTTCACCGTCAAAATGCCCCTGAAAATTCACCAATAATTGACCTCCTGGTTTTAACAATTTTAGACCTTCGGAGAAGCTTTCCTTGGTTAATGCATAAGGAGGTTGTACTTCTCCTTTGATCATATCAAAAATAATCACATCGTATTTCTTTTTTGAGGTTTTCAAATAATGACGAGCGTCATCAACAATAAAATTTGTGTTTTTAGGATTAAATTTAAAGTAATCTTGTGCAATTTGATACATCCTTTTATCAATTTCTACAGCGTCTACTTTGAGGTCTAATCTTGTCAGTTCATTAGCAATGCTTCCACCACCAAAACCAAGAAGTAAGACATCGCTACCTGCAGGTTTAGAGGAGCAAATTGTAGAAAGCATATGCACGTAATACCAATAAGAAAAACCATTCTCTGCATTGACAAAAGTTTGGGGTATACCGTTTACAAGCATTGATCTGTCAGTAAGGTTAAGTTCAGGATAGTATTCGTCGAGTACCCTGAGTTGACCTAATAAGCCCTCACTTTCATACAATAAACTCAGCCCTTCAGATTCATCATTGTGTAACAAATCCGATTCGTAGACCGATAAGGTTTGAAACAAAAATATTAGCGAAGCGAACCCTATAAAAACTGCACGAGAACGAGTATATAGCAATAGAACTGTTGCTAAAAGAAGAAAACCCGCAATAAACATATTTGGACTTGTTATGCCGAATTCTTCAATAACAAAAAAACCAAGAAGGAATGTCATGAAAATACCACCAATGGTAGAGATTGAATAAACAAGTCCCGCATTTTTTCCCGATCTTTCAACATCCTTAGTGGCCAAAAGAATAATAATTGGCGATGTGCTACCTAAAAAGATAAGCGGTAAGCCAAAAATAAATATGGCTGCAATAACCGCACCTGTATAGAAACTAAAATCTCCTGTATACTGTAGAACAGGGTGCGCTAAAATAGGCATCATTCCTATGAGTAAAACACTAATCATGAGTTGGGTAAATACTAGATTCTGAGGCTTGTATTTCATTGAAAGTCTTCCTCCCAAAAAGTAACCTATCGTTAAACAAAATAGTGTGATACCAATAACAGTAGTCCAAACAATTAAAGAAGAGCCATAATAGGGCGTCATCATTTTTGCTCCGAATAACTCAACCGCCATAACTGTTGCACCTTCAATAAACGCTAATGTGAGATACTTCCAAATTGCCTCATTTGGTTCTTCTGTTTGGGATTCTAAATTGATTCTTTTAGAATTTTTATTTTGATTCTTTTTACTCACTGTTTTTAGTTTGTTAAAAAAATGACGTTAAAATAATAACCTTAGTTGCATTTTTTTTAATTAAATAACGCTTCGGAATTTATAACGAATCATCTCCATTTATTAAACTATACTTTTTTTAGTATTTTGAATGAGCTGAATTATCTAAAATCTCTTCTTTTTCCAATTGTCAATATTAGTAGACAGCCCAAGGTAATGATTTTGACCTGCTTTTGAGACAAGAAGGACACCATAGTCAATATGTATTTTCTTCAATTGTATACCAATACCAAATGAAAAACCAGATAAACCAGGTCTGTCTAACAATTTCATCTGTTCTCTTCGTAGGTAGTCAAAGCCAACCCTAAAATGTAAGTTTTCGGAAGCTAATAATTCCAGTCCATAGGCAAAATGGCTTGCCAAAGTTTGTCCAAACCCTGGTCTGTTGACCGGGATTGTGTCTCCTGTTAATCCATCAATAGTGGGTTGTTCATTAGGGTCTTCATAGAGGATTCTCCATTGATTTAAATGTTGACCGAGGATTGAAACTCTAAACGGTGCGTGTTTCAATTTATAGCTTGCTCCTGCTTGCACCTCAATAGGAAGTGGCATTCTTTCTGCATTAGCGTAGGAGAAAATCTGGTAGCCAATATTTTTAACAATAAAAGATGCCGAGAAATCTTGGATTGGGTGTTGATAGTTGGCACCAAATATTCCCATAACACCAAATGACGAATAAGCCTCGAGGTGAGAGCCGATTAAATGAAAACCAAATCCAATATTTATAACCTTACCAATTGAAGTTCCATAATTAACACCCACCGTGTAATCAATTGCTGAAAACTTATTGGTTTCGTTACCTAATTCATCTGTCCCTTGAAACCCGCCGTAATTTTGAAATTGAACAACCGGAGAGATGATCCCAAATTTTGATTTTAGCCCATAGGCTACAAGCCCAAGTTGACCACCCGCCGGAGTCAAAGCTTGGTCTATTTGAAGGTCATTAATATTCTTTTTTGAAAGAAGTGCAGGGTTGGCAGTCGTTAAACCAAGATCTCCATCACTAATTGTAATAAGATTGTTTCCTAGTCCAGCAGATCTTGCAGAATAGATAGAGTTTAAAAAAGGAAAGCTATTTAATCCAAAATAATTACTTTGTGCTGAAACAAATAATCCTGTAAAAGCGAAAAATAATAAGAGGACTGTCTTGCACATATAATAGCTAACGTATGGGTTTAAAAATAATTGCTTTCTTTCTAATAATCTCTTAAATACTGTTATATTTTTGAAATTATTACGTTAGAAGAGAAAATAAGGAGATATGCAAAAAGCCACCTATGATTCTATATTATTACTCGGCAATCATGCGAATTTGTTTAAAAAGGAACTAAATACGTTTATTAAGCTGCCCGTTAGAACCTTAAGTTTTAAAAAAAAACAGTCGTTTATTGAAAATGATCCCCATCAGCTGCATTTAGATCAAGTCTCGATAGACTATAACGGTAATTATAATTTAGAAGAGTTAGCATTTGCCTTATCGGTAATTATTAATCACAATAAATCACTTCAGAATATTATTGTTATAGGTGATCCCTCAGAATTACTCTATCAGGCTTTTGTTTTTGCCAAAACCAATCAGAATCCTAATATGATTAAAGCGGAGGTGCAATTTCCTAATATTTCTAATAGTGATGCATTTATTTTTTTATATCCAGTCGGTATGGTTGCCAAAAATATTCGAAAGGAAATTTCACAATTGATTTATGTTTTAAAGAAATTCAAAAAGAATACTTTTTTAATTCGTGCAAATTCTTCGATTGAGGCTAAGATTTTACAAAAAATGTTAAACGTTTTCACTGATATAAACGAAGTCTCCGAATTTCGCGTTAAAGGAGTAGAACAGCTGATTTCAAGTCAAGCACATTTTTCAACCTAGCGAATGAGTCATAGAAAACATCATACCGTTTTTAACGAGCTTTTAAACCGGTATGATACTCTATTCATAAGCGTCGTAGGAAAACATTTCAAGAATAAAGAGGAGGCACAAGATGTTTATCAAGACTTTCTAATGCATTTGCTTATGCTTGTAGAAACACATTATGAGGATTCACTAGATTTAATAAATACAGCAAGTTGGTTGAAGGCCGTTGTCTCAAATTTTTGTAAATCTGCAATCCGACAGAAAAACGCAAAGCGTAAAATTAAAATTGACAGAGCAGGATTTTCTGCATTACATATCGAAAATTATTCCCTTCCAGAGGAAACATCACCTTTTGTAATAAAAAATGAACAAGGCCAACAAGTTATAGACATGGCAGATGTTATCAAGCATTTGTTAGGGCTACTTTCAAAAAAGGATGCACTTACTTTAAAGATGAAGTACTATTATGGTAAGTCATCCTCATTGATAGGTAAAAAACTCAATATTAAGCACGTTGATGTTAAGATCTCTCGCATAAAAGCAAGCTTGATAAAGCGTGCAGGGATTGAAAAATTGAGCGATTTAGAACCCTTTTTTATGAAAAATAATTAAAAATCGAGGTGCCTTTCTTTCTTATCAGGGTAGATATCATTAATTTTTACGAGAATTGCAGTTTCTTCAACATTTCCAAAGTCTGAATTTAATGCAGTTCCGAATGTTTTCATACTGGGAGAAAGATTCATGTAGATATTCATTAATGGTGGAATAAACTCTCCTTTTTCTCTAACAAAAGCATTTAGCTTTTTATATGCTTCCGAGAATGTTAGATTTTCGAACTCACTCATATAATCTTGTTGCTTAGCACTAAAATCTAAAGGGTTGTGAGGTGATAATAATATTTCTTTATCTGGAAAGAAAAAGTTCATGAATGTCAAAAGATAATTACGGGCTTCTTTGTTGTAGTTAGGATACATTGTTACTTTGCCAAAAAAGTATTGAATATCTGGATTGAATTTTATAATCGCACCTAGCCCGTCCCAAATATTATCTAAAGCAAAAAGCCCTTTTCTTGGATTTACAGATGGTTGATAATCAGGCTGAACCCAGCTTCTACCTAATTCAATAGTGTAAGGTAGATAGTTCGATATGAAGTTTGGAGTAAAGCTAAAATAATGTGATGTTGACAATGCGATTTTGGGTAAGGAATTTATGGCATTGACACATTTAATATACCGATATCCTCCAATTATTTCTTGGTCTTCTGGAGACCAAACTATTAATTGCTGGTAACAAATTTCATCCAAATCATAATGGTCTAGATCAATTGCTTTTCCTGTTCCACCTCCGGAAGCTCTAAAAGTGAGTTCTCTTAACCTTCCTATCTCTTTTAATACATTTGGCGCATTCTGATGGTTTACTGAATAAATTTTATTTCCACCCTTTCTTGTATCTCGAATAAATGTATTGTCATTTAATTCCAATTCAAGTAGTTCTTTAGAAATAGGTTTTATTGTCTCCATTATAATTTAGATTTAATTGAGTATACCTGTTTTTTGTATTCCTGTGCCGCGGCCATTTCATTCATGTCTACTTTAAATTCGCTACCTTTTAGCTGTGAGCCAACATGGAAATGAATGGTTTTATTTTTTTGTTTAAACATTTCATTAGAAAGGTAGAGCATCTCAATGTTCACTTTAATTCCAAGAAATTTTCGAAGCTTATGAAGTCTGTAGAAAAAATTAGAAAGTCTTCCGTCAATATATATTGGTACTACAGTCCTTTGCAAGGATCGCGCATAGGTTACAAATGTTTTTTTCCACTCTAGATCCGTTATTTCGCCTTTAATTTTACGGCTCACAAGACCTGCTGGAAATATACACAAAGCGTGATCTGATGAAAAGGCATTGTTAATTTGTTTTCGAACAGAGATTTTATTCTTCCCATGTTTATTGACGCCTACGAACAAATCAGCAAGATTCTCTAAATTCATAAGAATGTCATTAACTATAAATTTAATATCTTTTCTATATGCACCAATTGCAGATATAAAAGCAATGCCATCCATGCCTCCTAAAGGGTGATTCATGGCAAGAATAACAGGTCCTGATTTTGGTATGTTTTCAATTCCATGAATCTGAACATCAATATTAAAATACTTCATTACAGCATCACAGAATTCTTGATTTTTCTTTTCGTGGTGAATCGCTAAAAAATCGTTGATTTCTTTTTCATGAAGGATGCGTTTTAGATACGATACTATAAATCTAGGTAAAAGTCTCAGTAGGCGAGGGTTTTTACTTTCTATAAGCTTTTCAATATCTATAAACTTCTTTTCTGACACGTTACTAAATTATTTTGAATTGTGATATACTTTACAATAAGCTATTTATACTTTCACCAACGATATGTTAGTATTAGTAATTAAAGGGTATTTTAAGACCATCAAAAGCTGTATAAACTCCATTGGGTAGGATAGCGTTGATGCTGTCGTGTTTGTCAAATAAATGTGAAATATGTGTTAAGTACGCTTTTTCTGGTGCTATTTCAGCAATAAAATTTAGGGCTTCCTCAAGATTAAAATGCGAAAGGTGCGGTGTTTTTCTTAAGGCATTAACGATAAGTATTTTACTGCCTTTAATTTTTTCTTTTTCTTTTTCCGAGATTGTTTTAGCATCCGTTATGTATGTTAGGTCTCCAATTCTAAAACCGAGAACTGGAAGTTTGTAATGCATCACTTCTATTGGGGTTAAGGTGGTATTATTTGCTATTTCAAATGACTCAATTTCAATGGTTTGTAAATTTATTTTAGGAATGCCAGGGTATGTTTTTGCTGCAAAAATATAGTGATACTCCCTATGAAGCGCAATTTGAACTTGTGCATTTGCATAGACATTCATCTCTCTTTTTTCTTTAAAATTAAAAGCTCTAACATCATCAAGTCCGGATATATGGTCTTTGTGCTCATGGGTAAAGATTACTGATTTTAAGGTTTTCACCTTTTCTCTAAGCATTTGGTTTCTAAAATCAGGACCAGCATCAATAACATGATTTTCACCATCTAAACTCAACATCACAGATGCACGACTTCTATTGTCTTTAGGGTTTGACGATGTGCATACATTGCATTCGCAAGCGATAACTGGAACACCTTGTGAGGTTCCTGTTCCTAAAACTGTACATAAACCATTTCGATTCATTTAAAGGTTTATTCTTTTAAAGTTTTTTTTCTTTCGTAAATAGCCATTTATAATGGACTTTGTATCTCGATCTTCCTTGAGCGTTTCAACATGTTCTAACCATTTACTTTTATCTTGTTTGAAAACAGGGTAAGGCAAATAACCGTAGCCTTTAAAAACTCCATTTTCCATAAGCACAATACTTTTTTCGTTCCTACTTCTTCCTTTATCCATTATAATAAAGGAGGAAAAATCAAAGACCAAACTGTCAACAAACTTTTGCACGCGATTGTTGTACGATTCATTTTTTTCTTTACCAATACAAGCACCTTTACAAGTATCCAATTCAAATTGAAAACAACTTGTTTTGCTTTCATATAACCCGCAGAGCTTCTGGCAGAGGGAATGCTTTGATGATAAATTCATTAAAAAATCCGTTCCTTCTTTTCTGCTGGTAAAATGCAGTAATGGCTCAACCGTTGATTTTGCTAATGATATTATTCTTAATTCAATATACCCACTTTCATTTACTGTATCAAATAAACCATATGGAAACCTGCTTTTTCTAAGCTTTCTATTAAATTTTGGTTGGTTCTTTTTAATGAGTTCTGATTCAAATAAAAGTGCAATCAATTCCGATCCTGTAAGTTTATATTCAATTCTAGCAATTTCATCTACCATTCTGATGGCCTTGCTAGAGCTCTTATTTCTGAGGTGCTGAAGAACTCTATTTTTTATAGAAATACTTTTTCCGATATATATGATTTGGTTGAACTCGTTATAAAAAAAATATACCCCAACTTTTGAAGGTAGCTCATCGATAGTATCCATATCTAAATTAGGATGTATAGTCTTTGGATTGAGCTCCTCCTTTATGAAGGATTGAAGTGTCTTTTGATTCTTTTGATAGAGTATTTCAAAAAGTTTGGTCGTAGCAAGCGCATCACCGCCAGCTCTATGCCTGTTCTTTATTTGTATGCCGATAGCCCTACTGAGCTTCCCTAAGCTATAAGAAGCGTGATTTGGTATTATTTTTCTTGATGCCTCAACGGTACATAAATGAGGCTTTCTAAAGTCATAACCCAAATGTTTAAATTCTGAACGAATCATGCCATAATCAAAAGAAACATTGTGTGCGACAAAAACACAACCTTCAAAGAATTCTATCACCTCTTTTGCAATTTCGAAGAATTTAGGCGCACCCTCCACATGTTTATTGGTGATGCCTGTAAGTCTTACAATAAATTCCGGTATTTCCATTTCCGGGTCAACCAATGCACTGAATTCATCAACGATTTCAGTTCCGTTGAATTTATACATTGCGATTTCGGTAATTTTTGAGTTTTTCGGACTTCCGCCTGTAGTTTCAACATCAACAATAACAAAGTTCATTGATTTAAAGATATTAAATTCAATGGATAGCAGCTAGTTATCATTACCGATTAATTTGTGATTCATAACAAGCTATCCAATCCTCGCAAGTCATTTTTTGCACAAGCTCCTTTATTAGTGCAAATGGAATTTCTTCAGGTTTCTTGAACCTTATACATGACTTGCCCATATCCAACTTTCTTTTACTGTGACTCGGGAATTCATTTACAAACCAATTCATTAATTCTTTATTGGCATACAATCCCATGTGATAAAGTGCTATAAAGTTTTTTTGATTGGCCAAATTTATAAAGGGTAATGGTGTGTTTGCCTTTACATGGTAACCCTCTGGATATCGTGAAAGGGGAACGCTAAATCCTATCATTCCATAGTTATAGCTTATTTTAAACCCTTCAGGTAAATTTTCTTTTACAATATTTAGTAACCTTAAAAATGATGGTTTCCGCGCTTCAGGTATAGCGGCTAAATATGTCTCAATTTCGTCCATCAAAGCCTAATTTTTAGAATAAGAATTTGTCGACGCCTTGAGTGCGCCTGGATAGACGAGAAGTGCTTGTTTTAAAACTTCGACTGCGTTCAATAGACTATCTTTCTTCAAGACATATGCAATTCGGGCTTCTTGTAACCCAAGATGCTTACTCGAATAAAAGCCATTCGCGGGAGCCATCATTACGGTTTGTCCATTGTATTCAAATTCTTCAAGAAGCCATTGGCAGAATTTTTCTGCGTTGTCTACTGGGAATTTTGCAACACAATAAAATGCTCCTTTAGGCATTGGACAAAATACACCAGGTATACGGTTTAATCCATTTACCATGATATTTCTGCGTTCCACGTATTCTTTTTGTACATCGTCAAAATATGATTTTGGCGTGTCTAATGCAGCCTCTGCAGCAATTTGATCAACCGTTGGCGGGGATAATCGTGCTTGTCCAAACTTCAGCGCAGCAGCCATGACAGCTTTATTTTTGGAAACAAGTGCACCAATTCTTGCACCACACATTGAGTATCTTTTTGAAACAGAATCAATCATGAGTACATTTTGCGCAATACCATCTAGCTCCATTACAGATGTAGGTTTTGCACCGTCGTAACAGAATTCTCTATATACCTCGTCTGCAAATAAAAATAAATCATGTTTTTTTACAATGTCTCTTAGTTTTAAGAGCTCTTCTTTTGAATAAACATATCCCGTCGGATTTCCAGGGTTACAAATTACAATCGCTTTCGTTTTTGCTGTTATGCTATTTTCAATTTCTTCTATAGGAGGCAGGGCGAATCCTTTTTCAATAGATGAAGACACAGGTACAACATTCAATCCTGCACTCGTAGCAAACCCATTATAGTTGGCATAGAAGGGTTCTGGAATAATTATCTCATCATTTGGGTCACACGTTGTCATAAGTCCAAATAATAAAGCTTCTGAACCACCTGTAGTAATGAGTATATCCTCTCCCGTTACCTCAATATTATTATCCTGATAGTATTTCGCAAGCTTGTTTCGGTACCCTTCAAAACCGGCGGAGTGACTATATTCTATGACCTTTAAATCAATGTTCTTTATGGCATCTAAAGCAGAAGAAGGCGATGCTATATCTGGTTGCCCAATATTAAGGTGATAAACGGTTCTTCCTTTGGATTTTGCAGCTTCTGCAAATGGAACCAATTTACGAATTGGTGACTCAGGCATAACACTTGCTTTGTTAGATATTGTAGGCATTTTTTTATTTTTTACAAAGTTAGTTAATCTATTTTTTTTGCAATCATGATTCGCAAAATCTGAATCAATTAAATTCTTTTTTTCTTCGATAAAGTGCGAAGCCGCCTTGCTCTTTAACGAGCTCGATTTTAGGGTAAAGACTCAATACTTCCTGCTTTTTGTAGGATTTTGAAGTAAAGTAAATAGGTAAACTTAAATGGTCTTGATTGGCCAAAAAGTACTCCTCCAAAAGCGTTCCATCGTTCTTTATGATGGAGTTCTGCTGTTTTCCAAAATATAGAGGTACAAAAGACTTGAAGCCTATGGGGTGTATAATTACGTTTTGGTTTTCAAATTCTTTACACAAGGATACGTGTCCACCTTGCGTATATTGCTCAACTCTTTCTACCATAAAGGAAGCACTCAAAATACTAAGAGCTACGGTTAAAAAAGAGGCATAAACAACCTGTTTATGTTTTTTCTTCTTATAGCAATACATTAACACAATAGATGAGCCTAAAACTATGAATGCAGGAAGGTAAAATAGTAAGTCTGAGTCAATCACCTGATTTAAAGTGTCTTTTGTGAATTGATCTAGATTTAAGTATTTAACGATATTCGAAGGGTGGTTCAAAACCCAAGCGAAACAAAGGAGTAGTATTGCGTATGCAATAAGGCTAATGATAACTATTCGTGCACTCATTTTTAAACCTTGTTTCGAATTTATTAGCTGTTTCGATAGGTGTTTCGCTGCAAGGTAGGTTAAAGGGAAATAACATAGTGAGGAATAGTGAATGATTTTGGTCTGTACTATTGAAAATAAAACCAAAGTGATCATCAGTGTCAGCATCATAAGGAATTGAAAACTGTGCTTGTTTTTAAATGTTAGATTTCTTATTGCAAAAAAACTGGCCGGAAAACATCCAACGCATAGCACAACAATATGATAGTAAAAAGGTCCGCCATGTCCGGCGTCTTCACTATTAAAGAGACGTATTTGATACAGTATAAAATCATAAATAACAGTCACCTTCCCTTGTGAAATAAGCAATAAAAACCATGATCCGCCAGTTATAATAAGACCGGTAAAAAAGGCAGTCAAGCCTAATGAACTGAACTGAAATTCTTTTCTATTAAAAATTAGAAATAACAATGTGGGAGCACCAAATAAAAGAAGCCCTACAGGTCCTTTTGTGATAATAGAGAGTCCTATTAATATGCCTGATAAGGCATATGGTAATATGGTATTTGTTTTGAAAGCTTGATATCCGAAATAAATTCCAGATGTAATGAACAGGTTGAACCATGGATCAATAATACCTGAATGGAAATAGATGTTAGGTAAGAATGAACCACAAAAAATCGAAGCCCAAAGTATTCCAAAAGATCTATTTTTTAGTTTTTCTCCCATGTAAATGATAAAAGAAAAAGTAAAAAATGCTGCAAATACGTTTGGCAATCTGGCTGCGAAACTAGAAATACCAAAAAACTTCATGGATATCGTTTGCATCCAAATGAAAAGAGGTGGCTTTTCCCAAAATGGAATATAATCAATCATTACCTGACTATAATCTCCACGACTCAGCATTTCCCTTGCGCATTCGGCAAAATTTACCTCATCCCAGTCAAAAAGATTTACCATTCCGAGAAACGGAAGAAACAATCCCATTGAAATTATAAAAACGTATATGTAGGTCTTTGCGTTTAGCATTAACGAATACGAAGCGGTTTGTTTAGGGATTCGAATTTGTTTTTTAATAAGACACAGCAATAGTTAGCTATTAAAGTCCCTATTAATGAACCTGCAATAACATCCTGTAAGAAGTGCTGACACAAGTAAACACGCGTTAACCCAATTAGAATTGCAATTAAGGCTAAAAGAATTTGCCAAGCAATTTTACTTTGATACTGAAATGCAATGACGGTACAAATCGCAAAAATGCATGCGGAATGTCCCGAAGGAAATGAGTTTGATGTATGATAGGTGAAATTTTCAATGATTCTAAAATCAGGATCATGGCGAAGAGTAAAATACGGTCGGTTGATATCAGAAAAAACAAAATGTTTTAAAAGCTGAACAATTCCTGCGGAAATGATGAAAGATATGAATAAAAGAAGCGCCGTTTTCAATCGGATAAAAAGAAAAGCAATACAAACTACAATTGCGAAAATACCATCTCCCGCATGAGTCAAAGCTCTATTCATGCTATCGATAATGGGATTTCCAATTTGATTAAAATACTTTTGAAGTTCTATTTTATCATGCATAAATAGGGTAGTGGCTCCTAAAAACCATGAGAGTCGAACAATATTTAAATAAATGAAATTCACGTTGCTATGTTACATTGCAAATGTAAGCACATCAATCCTCTTTTATCATGAATGTGAATAAAATTGCGTCATAGGAAAAATGTGCTCCAATACAAAAAAGTAGTCCAAACGGCGCTAATCCGTATGAAATAAGTAAAATAAACGGCAATACAATGAGTCCATATACCGAAAAGCGAAGATTAAAAGGATTTAAATAACCATGAAGACCTACAAATAGTATGGCTGTTATAAATGGGCCTAATAAGGATTGGATTCCTGCTCTAAATAAAAGCTCTTCTCCAATTGCTGCACACAAAGAAAGAAATATGCCATGATGGACTTTGAGTTCCATTTTTTTTACAAGGTGATCGATTCTGTTAGGTAGTTTTTCAAAAAAAGGGGCACGAATGAACAAATAAGAGATGAAGCCATAAACAACTCCTAATTCAAGACCATAGAACAGGTTTAAAATGGAGTAGGAGGCAATGTCTATAAATTCCAGTAACGAAGTGTCTTCATTGAAGTAAACGATGAGGTACCCCGGTATCGGGAATAACAACAGTGTTGCCCAGCCAAAGAAGATCATTTGTTTTCTCATAAAAGCTCTAATTCCATTTAATATATTTGGTAGAGTTCTTTTTTCGTTCTAAATTAGTACTCTAATTAAAAACAGAACGCCTATAGCCTAAATTTACTTTTAATAGTTGTATTTCAACGCAAAACGTAAGTAATGGTTCTCTCTAAAATTGGCGATAGTGAATTAATCGTATTATACATTGATGGTAACGAACAGGCCTTTGAAACGCTCCTCATGCGTCACAAAGACCGAATATTCCGTTACATTTTATCAAAATTAAAAGACAGTGATTTGGCAAATGATGTTTTCCAAGACACCTTTGTCAAAGTAGTTAATACCATAAGGTTAGGGAACTACAATGAAGAAGGTAAGTTTTTGCCTTGGGCTATGCGAATCGCACACAACTTAGTAATCGATCATTTTCGTAGACAAAATAAAATGAGAACGATATCGGAGTCTAGTTCTTTTGACCCCTCATATTCTATTTTTCATAAGATTGATTCTGGCGATAAGAATTATATTGAACAAACAACTCAGAATGAATTAGAAGAACAGATGGTTCAGCTCATTGACTTTTTACCAGAGGTGCAAAAGGAAATTATTAAGCTGAGAATATTCAATGATATGTCTTTTAAAGAAATTGCTGAGCGAAAGGAAATAAGTATCAATACGGCTCTAGGAAGAATGCGATATGCACTAATAAACATGCGTAAAATGATAGATAAGCACAATCTTGTTATCGATTTTTAAGCATTACTGATTTACCTTTTTTCTGCCTATTTAATTAGATACTTATCCGTATCTTTGTACTTCAATTTTAGTATATGTTTGAGAATTTAACAGATAAGTTCGACCGCGCCTTTAAGGTCCTTAAGGGTCAAGGCCAAATTACCGAGATTAACGTAGCTGAATCTTTAAAAGAAGTGCGAAGAGCCCTTTTAGATGCAGATGTGAATTTCAAAACCGCAAAGAGCTTTACCAATAGTATAAAGGAAAAAGCTTTAGGTCGAGATGTTTTAACCTCTGTTTCACCGGGGCAACTTATGATTAAAATATGTCATGAGGAGCTCATACGTTTAATGGGTGGGAATGAAGTAGCCTTAGATTTGAAAGCCAACCCTTCAGTAGTTTTAATGTCTGGTCTTCAGGGTTCAGGAAAAACAACATTCACTGGGAAGCTAGGTAACTATCTAAAAAACAAGAAAAATAAAAAAGTTCTCTTAGTGGCTTGCGATGTTTATCGACCAGCTGCAATTGATCAGCTTCATGTTTTGGGTGAGCAGCTCGATATTGAGGTGTATTCCAATAAGGAAGAAAAAAAACCTGTTGAAATTGCCAAGGCTGCCATTCAAAAAGCTAAGGCAGAGGCATTCAATGTTGTAATTGTTGATACGGCAGGTAGATTGGCTGTCGATGAGGTGATGATGAATGAGATTGAATTGCTTAAAAACTCAATTAATCCTGCAGAGACACTTTTTGTAGTGGATTCAATGACAGGTCAAGATGCTGTTAATACAGCAAAAACTTTCAACGAAAGGATCAATTTTGATGGTGTTGTGCTTACTAAACTTGACGGTGATACAAGAGGAGGTGCGGCATTATCAATAAAAGAAATCGTTAACAAGCCTATAAAGTTTGTGGGTGTTGGAGAAAAGATGGATGCGCTAGATGTATTTTATCCATCTCGTATGGCAGATCGAATACTGGGAATGGGCGATGTCGTTTCTTTAGTTGAAAAAGCACAGGAGCAATTTGATGAGAAAGAGGCGAAAAAGCTTCAAAGAAAAATATTAAAAAATCAGTTTGATTTCAATGATTTCTTAACCCAGCTTGAGCAGATTAAGAAAATGGGTAATGTCAAAGACCTCATGGGAATGATACCAGGAATGGGGAAGGCTATGAAAGATACGGATATTCCTGAAGATGCATTTAAGGGTATTGAAGCAATGATTCATTCCATGACACCAAAAGAACGCTCGAATCCTGGTCTTTTGAATAGCTCTAGACGTTCTAGAATTGCCAAGGGTAGTGGTACGACAGTGCAAGACGTAAATAAGCTCATTAAACAATTCGATGAAATGCGAAAAATGATGAAGATGATGAGCAATCCTCGCGCAATGTCCGGAATGATGAGTCAAATGAAAAATATGCGTGGAGGAATGCCCGTACTTTAATGGAAGATTCATCAAATTTATATCCGTCCAAACCAAAGCTCAAAGAAGAGGAAAGTAGAAGCAATTGGTCGTTAACAGCGTTTTCATTGGTTGTTTTCATTTTATCATTTCTTGTTCTTTTTTCTGACAATATTCAGTTTCTGATATTTTTAATTGTTGTCCTATTTATTCATGAGTTGGGTCACTTTTTATTCATGAAGCTTTTTAAATATAAAAATGTTCGAATGATGTTTGTGCCGCTGATGGGCGCATTTGTTCAAGGTGCGAAAAAAGTATATTCGCAAAAGGAAAGCTTTATGGTTGTTATGGGAGGGCCAATACCAGGTGTGCTTTTAGGTGTGGTTGGCGCAATTATTGCATTTGAGTATCAGATGAGCTGGATGTTAGAATTGAGTGCCGTATTTATTCTTTTAAATATGATAAACCTTTTACCCTTAGACCCTTTGGATGGTGGTCAACTTTTTCGGTTGTTAGTTAAGTATGACCATGATTTATTTCTAATGATTTTTTCTTTAGTCTCCTCATTAATTCTTATTGGAGTTGGATTTATTTATAATTCTTATCCCTTAATAATTTTTGGGTTCTTAATGTCTTTTAGAGTGCGTTCAATTCAAAAGCGATATCTTATAAGAAAGACGCTTGGCGAACGAAACATAAAGTATCAGCTTTCTTATGATGAACTCACCGATATGGAGTATGCCCGTATTCGTTCGGTAGTTATGGAGCAGAATGCATCATTGAAGAGGTATAAAGAACTAGCAAATGCGAACGCTGATAAAATTATTGCAGAACATGTTAATACGGTTTTAGAAATTCCTTTAATTCAGGATACGACTAT
>JAKMFD010000084.1 GCA_022425625.1 Crocinitomicaceae bacterium
AACGTAGGGCTAAAGATACATCTTTATTTTTCCATTGTGAAGCATTGCTATAGCTGCATTTCCTCGATTGGACTCTTTATCGCTTGTAGATTTTTGGTACTCACATGAGTATAAATTTCCGTTGTCTTCACACTTGAGTGCCCAAGAATTACCTGGATATATCTCAAGTCGGTTCCTTTCTCGAGTAGGTGAGTCGCATAGCTATGCCTCAAAGTATGAGGAGTCACATTTTTTTTGATATGTGACATGTAAACAGCTCGTTTTAATACGTTGCGAATACTAGTAGCTGAATACGTTTCGTTTTCGGCTCCATTAAATAGAAAGGTGATAGGGCGATACTCTTTGTAATATTTCCTCAATAGAGTCAGCACATTGTTAGCTAGGGGCACCATTCGG
The DNA here is from genome assembly GCA_022425625.1 of Crocinitomicaceae bacterium. GTDB lineage: Bacteria > Bacteroidota > Bacteroidia > Flavobacteriales_D > Crocinitomicaceae > UBA952. Next base: position 397 of record JAKMFD010000084.1, read on the forward strand.
TCCTTTTCTCCCTTTCCATTTCGAACAGAAATGAGCATTCGATCACTATCAAGATCGTTAATTTTCAAATTCAAGGCTTCTCCAACCCGAAGTCCACATGAATAAATAAGGGACAAAAGGGCTTTGTGTTTTAGATTTCCAATATTTGAGAATATCAATTGAATTTCTTTTTCACTTAATACAGTAGGTAGCTTTCTTTTTTTTAGCGGGCGCTCTATGTAATAGGTTTTCGACTCTTGCTTGAGGACTTTCTCTAAATAAAATTTGATGGCATTGATGTGCTGATTTTGGGAGCTACGTGAGTAGCCTTTTTCAACAAGCGACATTAGGTATTGATAAATAGCAGGTTCGTTGATTTGTAAGCCTTTTTTCTGAATAAAACGATTAAACTGCTCTAAACAAGAGATGTACGTGCTTATCGTATTTGGACTATATCGTTTGTACTTGAGCTTTTGTTTGATGGATGTAAAATTCATACTACAAATGAGGCCATTTTTTTATCGTTAGTCGTCTATGAAATAAGTGTAAACGACTAAATATCGACACTAAACGAATAGCAACCGTTTATTGTTTTTCATTGCCCTCAATTTTGTCCTGTCGAATTTAGCGACAAGCAATTTTTTTAAACTTTTAAATTTTTACATTATGAATGCATTACGAAACAAAGTCAGTTTGATTGGAAGATTAGGAAGAGATCCGGAAACGGTATCCTTTGACTCAGGAAAGTCAATTACAAAATTCCGCATGGCTACTCACCAGCGTTACAAACAAAAGAATGGTGAATGGGACGAACAGGTGCAATGGCACAACGTGAACGCATGGGGCCCATTGGGCGACAAGATGCGTGAAACACTTGAAAAGGGCAGCAAAGTAATGGTGGAAGGTCGTCTTTTACACCAAACTTATGAAACCAAAGCAGGAGAGCGCAAGAACAGAACTGTGGTGGAGGCCAATGAGTTTTTGGTCTTGTCTTCTCCATACAAAGGGGAGGCAGCCGAGTAATGAATTTAGTACACCTTATAGGTGAAATTCATACGAGCCCAGAGCTTCACCTGCTGCCTAATGGGAGACGTCAGGTGAAGTTTACCCTTACCACCCACGAAAGCTATTTAGACATCCAAGGCGCAAAAAAAACGCGCAAAAATTGGCATACACTATCGGCTTGGGGGAGATGGGTTCAGGTTCTAAATGAATATGGTACAAAAGGCACCTCTGTAGCGATTGAAGGAAGAATAGTTAGTCGTTTTTACCACGATCGGGGCAGCCGCAAGATGTTTTCGGAGATAGAGATCAATGACCTCATCATTCTTTGATGAGGTCTTTTATTTTGATATAGTGACTATTAATTCTGGTCGTTGATAAACTCGTTCATTTCTTCTTTGTCCGAGCTAAAGTCAAAAGCACCATTTACTTGATAATAATCATCAGGGTTATAACATCTTTTGTAAGCGTATTTGGCAAAGTTTAGCTTGTTTTTACTAAAACTAAATTCATCCATGATTTGCTTTATTTGGTCCACGGTCAAGCACTTTTTTGAGGTCGCTTGCTTAGCTACAATAATTTTTCCATCATCAAAACTTTCTTCATCAATTGCGGCCATTATACTTGTCATATCTTGAACGGGATTTACACAACCACCTAATGATACCGGCGCAGCAACAGGCGTCTCATTAATAGTTGTTGTAGTTACTGTTGTAGTTACAGTTTCGTTAACATCTATATTGGTGGTGTTGGCGCTATTATTGAACTGTGTGGCGTTGTTTGTTGTATTCGTTGTTAAAGATTCATTGACATTCATGTCCACATTCATATTACTATTTGCTTGATTCATAGCATTGTTGAAGTCTGTATCATTCATATTCATATTCACGTTTATCTGTCCATCTACTGGAACAGCAGTATTGGTATAGCCTTCGTTGACATTCATATTTATAGACATATTGCCATTATTAGGTGGGTTTACGGCATTCATGTTACCATCATTCATATTGATGTTCATATTCATATTCATGTTTTCATTGCCTGCGTTCATGTTAGACCCATCATTCATATTAATATTCATACTAATGCTTCCCCCTGACATATCAGGACTGACGTTTGTATTTCCTCCGGCATTCATATCTACATTCATGTTTACACCAGCATTAACATTTGGATTACTGTTTGAACTTACATTATTTGCATTAACCGTTGTGCCATTATTGTTGTTGTTTCTAACCGTTGTTGTTTCAGTAACCACAGTTGTTGTTGTTGCTTGAACACTTTGGGTTGGTTGTGGGACGGTTGTCACAGGGTTTTGTGGCGTTACCTTGTTAGGAACGGTGCTGAAAAAACGAAGTTTGTAGCCTTTTTTAGTTGGAACTATACGGAATGAAACCTCATCGTTCTTGTGCTCTTCATCCCACCATATGTTTTTAGTAATAGAAGGAATACTTTCATCCTTGAAATAGACTTGGACATTACTATTTGTTTGTCTAATGCCTGGTATTACAACTCTGGTTTCTGCTACTTCATTTTTTTTGACACCATCTAAAACGATATAGAACGGGGTAGGGTCCTGTGCGAATACAACGAGTGTATTTGATTGTGAAAAATTGAAAAAGGTCAGTAATACAAAGGAGAATACTAGGGGAAATTTTAAAGTTTTCATTTTTTGTTTTTAGGTTAAGTTTTAAAAGTAGTAGTTTATTTATTTTTTGAGATGTCATTTAACAAGCACCGTGCCATCTTACCAATAATTATATAATTCATTTAAGTTCCGCTATTTTTTTAGGACCTTAAAAGTTTGATTGTTCACCTTAAGAATATATGCTCCTGCTTTTATATCGCTGATAAATAGACTGGCAGATGCCCCCCAGAAGTCTTGTTCGAGTACCTTTTCCCCCACCATGGAGTAAAGCTCACAGTGGTACTTTTTTGCTTCTGTACCACGGATATTTAAGATAGCGCTAGCAGGGTTCGGATAAACACTAATACCTTCATCATAGAGGTGGTCTTCGATGCTCGCATTTGGATCATAAATAAAGAACTCATATTCTGCGCGTTCGGGAAGCAAGCTCATGTTTGACGAGTTTTGTGCTCGAATGTAGAACTTTACGGCATTGCCTGAAACGATATAAGGAAGAAAGGCGGTATATGTGTTATCATTAGCAATAAGATCTCCATTCGTCCCGTCATCATACATTTCAAAAGCCTCAAACTTAGAATTGTAATTACTGGTTGTTGCCATAACATCAACTTGGGATGCCAATGCTACATCAACAGTTAATATGCCATTATTTAGAGACATATTAGAGATTTCAGGCGTAGGTACGATCATAGCCGTTAGATTAGCTAAATAGTCATTCCTGGCATCTACCATTGACATAATCCCACCAAACCCCCATCCGGTCCAAAGGTCTTCCTCTACATTGGAGCTGAATTGTTGCATAGAAAATGCTTTGTTAAAATCAGATTGAACAGCACTATATGAGAGGTTATGAAGCTCGTTTATATCGTTACGAATTGAAGCGGTATCTAGTAGTGTTTCTGTTAAAATTGTTCGAAGATGTGCATTGTATTGTTTTTTACGCAGCGGGTCGTTCAAAAGCTTTTGAAGTAAAGGTCGTTCATTGGGAAAATATTGATTGCCATAGGTATCATAATTATGCACAACCTCAGGCTCAAAAAATTCCCAACCTAAAATAGCACCCGCAAAAGCATTGTCAAAATCCCAAGGAATCATTTGAAACAACCCATCTTCCGTTTGGTAGAGATAATAGTTGTGCACATAATAACCGTTGTAGGTGTCGAGATTTAAGATGGCAGAATTAACAGCAAAAGCCCATAATGTTCGATCTATATTCAAGACTTCTCCTAAATTATCAAAGTCAAAATTTATTTTTTCTATGAGCTCCATAAGTGCTCCCCAACCCGAATCTGATTTTAAATCATAGCTGTTGTAATAGCTTGCGCTATCTTCCCCGAGCCATCTTAAATCCGGATTTCCGTTGGCCGTATTTTCTCCACAAAACACCTGTACAGGATCGCATTTAAAAAAGACCCCATTTTTTTCCCCAAAGTGCTTTTGTAAAAACTGTTTATCAATAGACTCCGTATTTACATATATGCCGAGGTAATTACCTTGTACATTTAGTCTTAATAAATTGACCTCCGGGCTTGGTAAATATTTTCTATAGATACTTGCTGCTGTAATTTCTTTAGCAAAGGTTGGATCCATCCAAGCATTAGCCAATTTAATCTTTTTAAGATTTTCAAGTTTTTGACCATCAATGAAATGATTCAACTCTATATTGTATGGCACCTTTCTGTTTCCTTGATCAGTTGGAAGACAAAACGTTGAATTTCCTTTATAGCGCACGCCCACGCTATCATAAGTTTCGCCATTATACGTGAGCGATGCAGGAATTCTGTAACTAGGTGCGTTAAAGAAAGAATTAACTAAAACGTTATGGAAATTAGGGTCTTCAAAAACGAGGTCTATCGAACGCAAAAAAGACCTGTCAAATACCCCTCCAGGGGCATCATATAGGGTTTGAGGGTTGTAGAGAACTTGGCCTTTTATGTTGTTAACGATCCCTAGTAATGCAACATAAAAAATAAATTGTTTGAATATCATTGTTTAAGCTCGTTGATCAATAAGTTGGTTTTAGATCCAATGCTGCGTATGGACAGTTTTTGTACTTTTTGTAGTTCCAGTATGCTTGGTTTCTTTAGGTTCGAAAAGTAAATTTAATACTATTTCTCCATTTGTTCGAGGCCGGTGCTCAATACCTTTTGGAATAATTAATATTTCACCCGCTTTAACTTCTACCGTTTCTTGATGTTTAAAATCCATGAAAAGCGAACCTTTAAAAACCATAAATAGCTCGTCTTCATTTTCATGGCTGTGCCACACAAATTCACCTTGAAGTTTGCAGAGTTTCACATGTTGTTCGTTCAGCTCTCCAATGATATGTGGGGTCCAGGTTTTATCAAACGCATTAAACTTGTTACTGATGTTGATTGGTTTAATTTCAGACATATGCTAATAGATGTTTTGATTTTTGAAAAGATAGATTGCATTGTCACAGCAGTCCGCATAGAAGAGCGTTAGTTCAAATTGGTTTTCCAAGACATTATATGCAAGCGTATAAGCATCAGCGATGCCGATAACGAGGTCGATTGGCGCTAGTATATTTTCCTCTACTTCATCTTTTGTGGCCAGATAAAGTACATCATTAATTAATGTGGTAGATGGACTTAGAGAATCGGGGACTCCCATAATATATGCCTCAGGTTTTTGTGAGAGCTCTATGCGCATGCCACCTGGGTTAAATGGAATGGAAATTATAGAGGTATCATTTACCATAACATCAACACTTAAATCTTTTTGAACAGAAATTTGCAAACCCTGTAAAACAGAGATATCCTCAGCATCTAGCTCTATATCAAAGGGCTCTCTTCTAGCTTGATGAATCGAGGATCCTTCAGCAATCCAGGTGTCTCCTTTTTGTAGATAATCATACATTGTATTGGCTCCCGAAAAACCACTGATAGATGATAGGTGGTGTTTCCCTTGAAGGTCTATCAGGAGTGCTTGTTTCTCAAATATTTCTTCCTCTTGTTGATATTCAATTTTTCCGTTGGCGTTTATCGAAAAATCTTTTTTGGTATAAATAACCTTTGTATCGCATTCATCGATATCTAATGAAGCGAGTTCCTCATTTGTATTCAATACGATCACATCTCTTTGCTTGATAAAAAAACGGGTATCGTCAAGCCAGTGAATAGTTTTTCGTTCTGCACAACCTTCACAATCTGAGGGGCAATCACACCCAAGTAAAAGGGGTAAGGTTTGTATAATCTTACCATTTTTATTGAAGCTGCTAATTTGAAAGTTTTCACACGGCGCACTTCCGTATGAAAAGGATTCGACAATGACACCCGAAGGAACTATTTTCTTTTGTGTAATCTGAAGGTAATCATATTCAGATCTATTTTCCGGCATACGCCAGGGCTCTATAAAATCTTTATATGACTTGGTAGAAATTATTTGCGCTATTAAAATAGAATCCTTTGGAATTTCTGTGATGAATATTGAATCTTTTTTCTGCTCACTTGAAATTTCTTGGGTCGCAGTTGCTTCTCGGGATGCATCATGTTCTTGATTTTCTTGACATCCCCAAAGTGATAGTATCACCATCAAACAGAGATACTTTATGAGAACCATACAATTATTTACCGAATTCATGATTCAGAAAAGGGTTAATATAAAAGATGTTTTTTACTGCTATTTTTCCAGCCAGCACGAGATGCATAATCCACAAAGAAAACTTTAAGGTCAGCTCGAGATTCATAATCTACAAAGAAAATTTTCTTGTCAGCCCTTGAAGCGTAATCTACAAAAAACCAGTTTCCGTCGTTGTCTCCAGCTCGTGATTCGTAATCTACTTTGTATACCAAAAGGTCTGCTCGAGATTCATAATCAACAACAAAAACCTTAACATCTGCCCGAGATTCATAATCAACAGAGAATATTTTTTGACTAAAGCTATTCAGAGATATTAAAACACTAACGCAGGCTATTATTAATTTCATTTTCGTTTTTTTAGTTGTCTATAAAGGTATACAATTGACACCAAACTCGAACCAAGCATGGCTAGGGCCATGTCTTTTTGAGCGTCCCAAATATCTCCTTGCTGCCCATTGTAATCGGTTGCAGCCTCTCCCGAAATCACAACAGTTAAAAGCCATTCAAAGACTTCGTAAATCATACTGAAAGTTTGAATGGAAAGCCAAGCAAGCAAGAGACAAAGCAAACTGTTTTTAATGCGATGTTTAAAGACCTCATAAACATAGGGAAGCATCAATACTCCAAATGAAAAATGAACAAAACGGTCGTAGTGATTTCTATGGCCATTTAGTTTTAAAAGCTGATGAATATCGATCCCAAAAGCATTAAAAAAACTTTCGTATGGTACAAAAGAATAAATCCATCGCGCACCGATTATATGCAATAAAATAAATAGAAACACACCAATAAATGAAGTCAAGCTTAGGCGGTTTTTGACGAGGTCAAAAAGCAATATCGATGAAACAAACAAAGTTCCGAGGTGCTGAAGAAGCTGTTGCTCAGGAAATTCAGAGCTTAAACTAAAAAAAACACTTAAAAACAAAAGTAAGGATACAAGAAGAAATTTAATGTTGAAGCTTTTCAAACGCTTATAATTTTGGTGAATTAATGAATTACAAATCGTTTTTTAACGGCAAACCCAGGAACGGTTACAACATAGATCCCTTTTCCGATAGATGAAAGGTCGACATTTTCAACACTATTAATAAAACGTCCTTGGAAAACTTCAGCTCCTTTTGAATTGATAATGATAAAGGGAACACCTTTAAGTTGTTCGTGTGCATTAAAGGAAATAATACCTTTAGATGGATTAGGATAAACCTCAAGTAAAGAGGTGTTATTTATACCACCGACATTTAAAGTTTGCTCTTCACAATCAAATATGCCGTTTTGTACCCGAATAAATAAGTCATCGAAGTAAGAGTCATTGTCAGTTCCTGCATTTCTAGTGCCCATTAAAACCATACGAACAGTTCGACTGCCATTAGGGATAGGAATTGAATTCTGAATATAAGTCCAGCTTGGTGTTTGGCTTGAGTAGTTTTCCGATTCTGAAATTAAATTTCCTCCGCCATCAAAAAACACAAGTTTTAACTCAGGGATATCAGAACCGGCGTAATTACTTAAATAACCCCCAAAACTAACGGCGGCAGAATCATTATCTATACTTGATACAAAGTCCATCAACGATACATCTTGATAACCTTCTCCATAGGCATTTGGCTCGCAAACCCCACCAACTGCAAACAAACTAGCTCCGGAGTAGGAATCATTACCTGCACATTCTCCGCTTAAAATAGATTCAAAAGAACCAGAAACCTCAGTCCAATTCATTGTGCTATTTTCCGCTCCACCATTCAATAATAGATTTTCTGACAGCGATGAGTTTGTAGTGCTAAACGAAATCTCAGTTGACCAGGAGCTCCAGCCTAAGTTTCTATCTCGGTACCGAAGTCGCCAAAAGTAGTTGGAGTTTTCAGCTAGCGCGGTTATTTTCTTCTCATTGAGGCTATTCCCGGCTTCTAGGTCTTCATCGAAATACCAATTTTCATGTTGAAACCAATCGTTGTATACGAGATTTTGAAAGTTATTATCACTGGCGATTTGCCAATGTGTCGCCCCATGAAACCCACCATTTTCATCGCTAAAATCAGAACCAAGAAACTTGATACAGTCCGGGGAAAGTGAAACCCCCTCATTCGGGAATAGACCTATAGGCTGGTTAGGAGGGATGTTGTTTTTCATCACCCTAAAGGTGTCTCTGACGTCAGCGTTTACTATCCCATTTTCAAAGCTGCCGTGACTTACACGCGACAAAAGAAATTGTGGGTTTTCTCCAGCCTCAACTTCAACGAGAACAAAGCCATAATCATCTGTGCTTTTAGAGTACTCTTTATAGTCTTGTTGTGCGTATTCTCCCCAATTATCTATTGCCCCACCAGAAGAGGCAACATTTATCATTAAATGTTGGTGGTCTCTACTTTGGCCTCTCGAATAGCCGTGTGTATGGCCAAAAAAATGTACACTAGGCTTGCTGCAGTTTGTTGAGAAGGATTCTAGAATTTCAATGATTTGACCCGTATAATCTGTATTTCCCGCAATCCATAATTCAGATTTGTGGGGGTGATGAAGTTGTGCAAAAACAAAGTCTATGTTTTCGTTTGCGCAAGCATCATCGAGCACTCCTTGTAACCAATCGAGCTGTTCTTGAATACGGTACCCACTATTTGTTTCTAGACCAACCAGCCTAACATTAGAGTAATCAGTATAATACCAATGTTCTAAGTAATCATTGTTATTTGTACCGTTTTCGGGTAAGTTGAAATATCTAAAGTAATTCTCCGAATTTTGTTCGTGATTGCCCGCTACGGGATATACAGGCACATGGTTAAAAAGGGTTTGTGCGGGATCAAAAAATGTACTTTTCCAAGAGGGATAATTCCCTCCCGTTGTTACAAGATCTCCCGGGATAAAAACATATGCTACATCATTTGCGAGGTCGTTATTATTACCATAACGGTCATTGATGAAAGGAATGAGATCATTATTTACGATATCAGAAAAAACTTCAGGATGCGCCCCATCTTGTTGCATATCACTCATAGAAATAAGGTTGAAGCTTTTTTCACTTTCAGGTAGGGGAGGGCTAATAAAGTCATAAGTTTGACTTACAACTGCATCTGTGTGAATTCTATAGTAATAACGAGTATCAGGAGACAGCCCCGTTATTTTAACCGTATGTACTTTCGACAAGCCATTTCCAGAAACAAATGTTCCCAAAGCAGTATTTCCGAATGAAGATGTGCTCCCCCATTCGACGATACTTTCATCAATACTACTTGTCTCCCACATAACGGTCATTGAGGTTGGACTTGCATTTTGAAGATATGGGCCGACTCGTAACATTTGACTGAAACAAAAAGAGGCTCCGAAAAGAAACACATTAAATAAGAAAAAGACTAGTTTGTGCATCACAATTTTTTAAACAAGATACGCAATTGTCATGCATTAATAAAATTGTTCTAAAATACGCAAGCCTTTTTGTTCATCGACTAATAATAAGTCATAAACCGGCTTGCATGCTGATTATAAATATATAATGCACAATGGTTTAAGTATGTATACGTGGCTTCTTAGCTTTCTGTTAATTGGTCTTTCTTGTCAAAACAGGAGGTCAAAAGTTTATGCAATCAATTTTTCGAAATATCATTTGAATGAACATACGGATGGAGTCTTCTTCGATAAAGAAAGCGGTAAAAAAAGATCTTGTACTAAATAAAAAAGCTGAAATTTTATCGAGCTACGACATGAAAGCAAGGCTGTCTTTTTTCAGTGATTGCCCAGCACCTTTTGTTTTCTTTTAATTCAAAGATAACCCGCGCTAATGTTTCTTTCAAACGATAAATATCATTGGCATTCAATCTTTTGTTGTCGTTTTCAAAGCGCGCATAGGTAATATCAAAACACCCCCCATACATATGTGCGCTTTTATCGCTTGCGTTGCCATTGTTTCTTCTTAAACGACGTACGTTCTCCTTAGTTCTTGTAAGTGAGGTAACAATAAATCTTGAATCGTGTAAATCTGTGGTCGAAAGTTTCTCTCCGAAATCAGTTTCGATAGCCTTCAGCAGCGCTTTACCTTTTTTTGATAGGTAAGCATGGCTGTAATCTAGGTGATCGATAGAGTAGTATGTACCGGATTCAATTTTGTATAAATTTCGTCGGGAGTTTATATCTTCTTCATTTCGACAAGGGGTAATTCCTGTACGCTCAACGGTACTAATGTAGGCGGACATTTTATCTTTTAACCTCGAGCTGTATGATCCTGAAACCTTTAGTTTGGTATAGTTAATTGTTTTTTTTAGGACTTTTTTTACAACTTCAGGTTTTGAAGAGAACAAATAAAACCCACCAAAAAGGCAAATAAGAATAAGGCCAGTGAAGAATTTTTGCTTTTTAAATTTCTTTCTACGCATTGCTAAAACGTTTTTAAATACAAGCGTTCTACTTTTTCTCGGGCCCATGGTGTGCGCCTTAAAAACTTTAGGCTGGATTTTATGGACGGGTCATAGTTAAAGCACCGAATGTCTATGCGATAACCGAGCTCCTCCCAACCATATTCAGTAACTAAAGCCTCTAAAATATCAGCAAGTTTTACGCCGTGTAGGGGGTTATTTTTTTGTTCGCCGCTCATCAATAGTTTCTATAATCATTCCATAAATACGAGCGTAGCCCAACCATAGGCAATAGGCTAAGTTCTTTAAACTCATCAGATTTTAAGAACTGTGTTTGAAGTTCCGCAAAGGCATGTATTCTGCCTTCTTTCATTACAGGATATGAGATTCGACTTGATGTAATGAAGAACGATTGTGTTTGTCCTTGTCCAATGTAGTTGCCGTAATCGTTTGGTCGGTTAATATAGCTTTCATATATGTCTGACCCGTAATTCATACCATCGAAATCTTTTCCAATTATTCCGAACGAAGCGAAGAATTTAAATCTCAATTTTGCATTCATTTTTTTTCGCCAATTGAATTCTGAAAGAATTTCTGCAAAATTACTACCATAAGGATGCGCCAGCGCAGCGCCACTGTGTCCATATACCTGTAAGGGAGTTAAATGTGAAAAAGTATAAGGGCGAACTAGGTTACCTTCAACCCGATAATTGAGATTGTCAGAGATTTTTCCTTGGACACCTAATTGCAACCCAAACTTATTTGCCCACCAACCACTCCTGGCACGAATCTCTGATAGTAAGAATTCATCGAGAACAACTTGCGAATAAACCGCCGTGTTTTTAAATGATGCCTTTAAGGATAAGCCTATAACCACATTATCAGAGGACCCCATTGAATATTCCTGTGGGCGATAAAATACAAAAGGGTTAAGGTATTCTACATCATAGCCTCGATTGAGCAAAGTGTCTTTAGGTTGAAAAACCACTGCTTCAAAAATGCCTAAATTCAACCAAGGTAAAAGATCCCAGCTAAGGTGGTGACTTGTTACAAACTTTGACCTTCTTTGCCCTTCATAACTTTCAGATAGGAACTGATAATTTATGCTGTATTCCATATGCCAAAACTGTGCTCGAATTTGTCCAAAAGGCATGGGTTTTCCATAATCACTTAAAAACAAGGAACGCCTTCCTGCTCCAATAAAATTTTTGTCATAACCCAGATGAAAAGAAAACACATCGTTTGGCGTATACGCTAAACGTGCCATTGGTAAGAACCAGAACTGTTGTCCTGATTCTTTTTTAGATAGATTGATACTTCCTGGATTTAGAATAGTTGAGTTTGAGATATCACAGAGCCCACCGATACGTACATAGCTATTTTTAATGGGCCTTGATTCAAAAAGAAAACCCAAACCATTTCTGTGCTCAAGCCCATTGTTATATTGACCTCCAAAATTTACAATAGGAATGAGGTTGTTTTTTTGTTTTTTTAATATTTCATATCCAATAGATGTATTCCGAAGCCGTATAGCTGGTCGCAAATCACTTCGAGCATAACTTTTTTGCTCGTGATTAGCGCTGTCTTGTATAGTATTATCGTGACGCCCCACACTTATAAATGCGCCGTTAAGATAACCTACGTCGGTTTGACTCCAAGACCCAGCGGCACAGAGCAAACATAAAAACAATATGCAGTTCCTAATAATCATTGTAGCTGTTGAAAAGGTTCGTACTCAAGCCAATGTGCAGTAATATTTGAGTTGGGTCATTATCAGAAATACGAAGTATGGTGCGTCCAAAAAAACAAAAATTGATTTTTGGATTGATGCGGTAGCCCAATTCGAATTGTTGGTGAATAATTCGGTCATCAATTGCATTGCTTTCATTGTCCATTGGAAGAAGATCACGTTCGTTATAATTTTTAAGCCAATAGCAAACTGTTTTGCTTTCTCCATAAACACGTTTGATCGAGACATTGGCACGAATAACCAGCTCATTAAAACCCTGTCCCTTTGGATGAGCCAGCGGAAGGTTGTAGTGGGTATAGCTCATATTAGGGGAGTCAGCCGCATATAATTCACCACCTACCTTATTGTATTCAAGCTGAAGCATGGAGTTTGGAAGTAAGTCATAAAAGCGTACTCCAAATTGAAATCCGATTTGCTCTACGCTAAAGCCTGAAATTACAAACTGTTGGTAAAACCTGGTTTTACTTCCTACAATTTCTGATGCGTCAACCCCATAAATTGTATGATTTGTGGATTGGGATAATCCAAGAAAGGGAATCGGTGCATAATATAAGCCATTAGGACGAGTTGTCACGGTATCTCCCATAGACCAAAACGAATTTTCAGACAACCCAAGGGTGATTTTCGAATTGATATCAAAGTTTAAATAATGCCTAGACAAAGCTTTTGGTTGGTAATAGCCTTCCACTGTAGAAAAAGCGGTTTTTCGAATCAAATTTAACCCCCTCGCTTTTCGCACACCGTAGCTCCATTTTTTAAGAAAAGTGTATTTGATATCAATACTAGGCGCTTGATAACTATTATCCGATAGAATTAAAGAGCGGTAACCCGAACCTACAAATGTAGGGGCATTACCAGCCCTTATTTCGAGGTTTTTAATGGGCTTGTATAAAAATGACCCAATGGCGTAACCGTAATCATATCCCTCTTCTTTAAAGGGTTTTGTTCGCCCTCCGCCTGGGACCACACCGTTTTGTTGAATAGTTGACGCATTGGGGTAAAATTCTCCATGGTTGGATATAAAATAATTTTCGTAATCGCTAAATCGAGCCTGGTTCTCTACAAAAGCTGTAGAGAAAGAGAAGTTTCTAAGTAAGGTCCCTTTAACATAAATACCACGAGTATTTTGATACAATGTTGAACCTTCATTGTCCAACCAATTTTGTCCAATTTGAAAATTTATGATAGGTGAAAAATATAAATGTACCCTTTCATCATGCACCTCAAATAGGTATTGATCGCAAAAATGCTTTTTGATGCGAGACCCTATTTTTGATTCGTTATCAGAGTTATCATTGACTGTAATTTTTGCAGTATTTTTTAGTACCACTTTTGGCATAAATGGTTGTGATGATAAGACTATAGGTTTAAGTGAAAAGTCACGAAAGTATGTATTTAAGGCAATTGAACTCGTCTGGGAGAACGTTGAAAAGGCAATCATGATAACTAGGAAGCCAATTAGTTTTTTCATGAAGACAGCGCTAATAAAGGTTTGGTCTTGGCTATAAAATAAGGATTGGTTAGGTTTTCTTTATTGTAGTATAAGGGCAACCCAGTTTCGGCATGAACAACCGAACCTCCGAGAGCTTCAAGTATTGCTTGCCCCGCTGCAATGTCCCATTCCATTGTAGGTGCAAAGCGCGGATAGGCATCGGCAGAACCAGTAGCCAGATCGAAAAATTTCAGAGAGGATCCTTTTTTAGCAAAAGATACCGTTGGGGAAATTTTTTTTAGGTCATTTATAAAATGAATAACCGGACCAGAGTGATGGCTTCTTGAGCATGTCATGACAATAGGGTCGTTGATTTCCGTTGGATCATTTAATTTTATCCATTCCGTATTTTTTTCAATAGCATCAAACTCAATTTTAAAAACGCCTGTTTCATTACCTCCCACATACATCAGTTTTTGTACCGGAGAAGCAATGAGTCCAAAAACAGGCTTTCCTTCCCTTAACAATGCAATATTTACCGCAAATTCTCCATTTCTATTGATAAATTCTTTTGTTCCATCTAAGGGGTCAATGCACCAACACTCGATCCAGTTTTTACGTTCAGAGAAAGGCATTTTGTCAGTTTCTTCTCCTGTGATAGGAATGCCAAGCGGCTCAAGGTGCTTATGGATGATTTTGGTAGATGCTAAATCTGCTTTGGTCAGTGGTGAGCCATCATCTTTGATTATAGTATCAAACTCATTTTCATAAATGTCCATGATCTTATGAGAAGCTTCAACGGCTGCTTTTATGGCAATGGTATATTTAGATGATAATTCTTGCATGAATTTAAAGTGACATTTCCGGAACCTCTCCATTAATAATTAAGCTTCCTTCTGTTTTGGATTTTATCTCTTCAACACTCACTCCGGGAGCTCTTTCAACTAAATGAAAAGCACCCTCTTTGATTTCAAGAACGGCAAGATCGGTCACGACCTTTTTCACACAAGCAACTCCGGTTAGTGGCAAGGAACAGTTTTTAAGAAGCTTGGATACACCCGCACGATTACTGTGCATCATTGCGACAATAATATTGTCAGCAGAAGCGACTAAATCCATAGCGCCCCCCATACCCTTTACCATTTTTCCTGGGATTTTCCAGTTGGCAATATCACCATTTTCAGACACTTCCATTGCCCCTAAAACGGTCAGCTGAACATGTTGCCCACGAATCATCGCAAAGGAAGTGGCAGAATCAAAAAAGGAAGCACCTTTCATTGTTGTTATGGTTTGTTTTCCTGCATTGATGAGGTCAGCGTCTTCTTCACCTTCAAATGGAAAAGGCCCCATGCCTAGCACACCATTTTCTGATTGAAATTCAACCTCAATCCCTTCTGGGATGTAGTTTGCCACAAGTGTTGGAATACCAATTCCTAAATTAACGTACCAACCATCTCTGAGCTCTTGAGCAATTCTTTGAGCAATTCCATTTTTATCTAAAGCCATATTACCTCGTTCTTGTTGTTCTTTGTTCTATTCTTTTTTCAAACCGGGCTCCTTGAAATATGCGTTGAACGAATATACCCGGCGTGTGTATTTCATTTGGGTTGAGGGTTCCTGCCGGAACAAGCTCCTCAACTTCAGCAATCGTAATTTTTCCTGCCATGGCCATCATGGGATTAAAATTTCTTGCGGTTGCTTTGAATACCAGGTTGCCTTCAGTGTCTCCCTTCCATGCCTTTACTATGGCATAGTCAGCGTGCAAGGCACTTTCAAGTATATGTGGTTTACCGTTGAAAACACGTACCTCTTTACCTTCCGCAACCTCAGTTCCGTATCCTGCAGGAGTATAGAAAGCAGGAATTCCTGCACCACCAGCTCTGCACCTTTCTGCAAGACTTCCTTGAGGGATGAGGTCAACCTCTAGCTCACCTGAAAGCATTTGTCTTTCAAACTCATCGTTTTCTCCAACATAAGAGCTAATCATCTTTTTGATTTGTTTATTTTGAAGCAACAAACCGAGTCCAAAATCGTCTACACCTGCATTATTACTTATACAAGTAAGTCCAGAAACTCCTGTTCTTACCAACTCAGCAATAGAGTTTTCAGGGATTCCACAAAGGCCAAAACCTCCGAGCATTAGGGTCATATTATCTTCAATTCCTCGTACCGCTTCGGATACTGTAGTAACTACTTTATTCATATTTTAAAAATCAGGTTCACCACCTCTAATATCTCCATCAATTGAGGTATCGTTTTCATCGCATTTGTATTCTTCTGGATTATATTCTTCTGGTATAGCAAAATTTTCTTGAGATAAATTAAGCTTCGTGTCAGCGTATGCCTTCTGCATGTAATAGCCATAAATAGGTAACGCCATTCGTGCACCTTGACCCCAAGTCATGGTTTTAAATCTAACCGATCGATCCTCAGCACCCACCCATACTCCAGTAACTAAACCGGGTGTTAAACCCATAAACCATCCATCAGAATTATTTTGAGTTGTTCCTGTTTTTCCTGCAGTTTGAGCTGTTATTCCACCCCATGGTTTCCATGTTCCTCTCAGGCTTGAGCCTGTGCCTCCTTGGACAACACCAAGCATCATTTTGAGTATTTCGTATGAAACAGTCGGGCTAAGCACTTCTTTTTCCTCAGGCTTGGCTGCATAAATGACTTTTCCATTTCTATCTTCGATTCTTTCTATAGTTGTAGGCTTTATGTATAAACCACTATTAGCAAATACGCATTGTGCAGAAACGAGCTCGAATAGCGAAAGATCCATACTTCCAAGACACATTGCGGGAACTAAATCTTCTGGTCGAAGAAAGACATTCATTTTTCTGAGTAGTTTGTCTATTTGAAAAGGGCCACCCGTCTTTAAAAATGAATTAAAACGCCCCATTCGCCCCATGACACCGGCAGTAGTGGGGTTTGAAGATTTAGCAATCCCTAAACTGACTGTTTCAGCGGCATCTCCTCCCGGACAATATTGCTTAATTAAAACATTATTTTCATCAACGATATCTACACAGTGCTCTTCCTCTGTGAATTCCGTACACGGGTTAACCACTTTCATAGATAGCGCAGTGGCATAAACAAAGGGTTTGATAGTAGAGCCTACTTGTCGTTTTCCTTGCCTTGCATGATCATAAGAGAAATGCTTGAAATTGGCACCCCCTACCCAAGCCTTAACAAATCCAGTTTCAGGCTCAATAGAAATTAAACCTGTATGCAAGAAGGACTTGTAGTATTTTATGGAGTCCATTGGGGTCATAACGGTATCAATTTCACCCTTCCAGCTAAAGACCTTCATACCTGTAGGTTGCTCAAACGCATCATCTATTTCAGTGGAGCTATAGCCTGCCCGTTTCATGGCGATTGTTCTTGCACTCTGAACTTTTGCGCGATTTAAAATAGATTTAACCGTTGCTGCTGACAGCGTATTCGAAAAGGGAAATCTCCTAAGGCTTCTATTGTTTTTGTCAAATTTTTCTTGAAGTGAAGGGACTTTTTCAGCGGATTTATTGAGGGGGTCTGAACCACTTAAATGCTTAACAACTGCGGCTTCTGCTTTTTCTTGTAAAGAGGTATTCAGTGTGGTATATATTTTCAATCCATCACGATAAATATTATAGGGCGTTCCATCTTTCTTGGCATACTTAAAACTTCCATTTTTGTTTTTGCTCTTTAGAAGTGTACTAACCTCTTTCCTTAGACTTTCTCGGAAATAAGGTGCGAGCCCTTCTTTGTGGTCCACCGTTGTATAATCTATAATTATAGGTGTCTGCTTAAGGGAGTCATAGGTATTTCGGCTCAATTTAGTGGTTAAAGCAGGATTGGCTTTATCGCTATTTCTAAGCCATTGAAATAAAACTTGGTTTCTCCTTTGTAGCGCTCTTAATGAGTCTTGAGACCTTGCGGCATCAATTTCGTTCTTTGTGATTTTGTCAATAGCTACTTTCTTTTTGTAAGCAAGACGTCTTGCATAATTTCTTGTTTGATAGGAGTGGGGGTTGTAAAGGCTCGGATTTTTACACATTCCAACGAGTGTTGCGGCTTCCGTAATTGATAACTCAGCTGCAGTTTTATTAAAGTATACTTTTGCTGCATTTTCTATACCAACAGCGTTATATAAGTAATCAAATTGATTGAGATACATGGTTAATATCTCTTTTTTGGTATATCTTTTTTCAAGCC
>JAKMFD010000113.1 GCA_022425625.1 Crocinitomicaceae bacterium
TAATCGAAAAGGTTGAAAATAGCCAGACTGAATGGAATCTATTCCCAAAAGCTTCATTTGATGTGCAATATATTCTGCGGCTATAGAATCTCCGGAATTCACATATCCTCGTCCATGGAACTTAGAAGAACACATGGTTTCTGTAAATTTTTTAAAGTCAAAATTGTTTTGTGCGCTACTGAAAGTTCCGAGAGCAAGACATAAAATGGATAACAACATCTTCATAATAAATACCAAATCTTATTTCATCTAATTTACATTAAAAAGTCTTTCTTTTTGACAGATTCCAAAGCCGTTTTTTATCTAAAAGTTGTTATCTTGTTCCTTATCTATTGTGTTTAATGTGACCTATTGGTCATGTGTCTCGATAGACTAAATAAAGACATATGTTTTTAGAGCAATTCCCAATACAAAATAGATCTAACGGATGGATTGAGGTCATTTGTGGCTCAATGTTTTCAGGTAAAACAGAAGAGCTTATTAGAAGGCTCAGGAGGGCTGAATTTGCACGTCAAGATTTGATTTTATTCAAGCCATCTGTAGATATAAGGTACAGTGATAAAAATGTAGTGAGTCATCGTGGCACCGAGTTTAATGCCGTATTAGTAGCAAGCTCGAAAGAAATCTTGAATGCTGTGAAAGATCAGAAAGTTGTAGCTATTGATGAGGCTCAGTTTTTTGATGCGGATTTGGTAGAAGTTGCATCAGAGCTTGCAGGTAGGGGGATAAGAGTAATTTTAGCAGGTTTAGATATGGATTATACCGGCGCACCTTTTGGTCCAATGCCAGCACTACTGGCAGCGGCAGAATATGTTTCAAAGGTACATGCCATTTGTGTTTCATGTGGAAATTTAGCACAATTTTCAAATCGCTTAGTCTCCGATACGGATCAGGTTATGTTAGGTGCTGTTGAAGAATATCGACCACTGTGCCGATCTTGTTTTAATAAATCTGCTTCGTGAATTTTCAGCTATCGATAAAACAATTTGCCGATATTATTGCTGTTGATTCCATCAGCTCTGATTCAGATTTTATTGTAAACGGTGTTGTTTATGATACGCGAAGAATCTTCGATGGCAATGGCAAGGTTTTTTTTGCGCTTCAGGGGAGATACCGTGATGGGATTGCATTTGTTGAAGAAGCATATCAAAAAGAGATTCGTGTTTTTGTACTTTATAAATTGCCCGAGGTCTTGCACCATGATGCGGCGTATCTAAAAGTAGATGAGCCATTGAATGCACTTATTAAGCTGGCAAGTTGGCATAGGAGACAATTTAAAATTCCAGTAATTGCTATTATTGGGACACATGGAAAAACGACAATAAAGGAATGGTTGGCGACCTTGCTAAAACAAAAGTACCAACTGGTTAAGTCTCCAAAGAGTTACAATTCAAAACTAGGCGTTGCTTTATCTGTACTTGGCTTGCACAAAGAAGCTGAAATAGCGGTCTTTGAGGCCTCTCTTACCCACGAGGGAGATGGGGCTCTTTTTAAGGAGCTTATAAAACCGACACATTCAATCGTAGGTCATGTAGGTGATAAGTACAATGAGAATTTCGCGTCAAATATGGACAAGGTTAAGGAATACACGGAGTTTTTAAAAGACTCAAAAGTGGTCTTCTCTGCGGACATTAAAGCCGAAACTTTTATTACAAATAAGCAAGAACTCATAAAGATAATCTCGGAAGATGAAACTAGAGAGATTGGATTGAGTCAAAAATTAAAAGCTGAAAATGCTGCGATTTCCAAAAGAGTAGCTTCCTATTTTGAAATAGCTATTCCAAATGCATTTTCTTTTTCTGATGTTGCAATGCGTCTAGAAACCTTTGATGGCATCAACGACTCATTAATAATTAATGATACCTATAGTCTCGATATTGACTCATTAGAGGCCGCTTTACAGCACCAAAGGTCGGTTGCTAAAAGTAAGAGACGTGTTTTGTTTTTGCCAAAGGATTTAGAGCAAACCCCTCATCAACAGCTCAAGGATTTAATAGATCGTTTCCAACCAATCGATTGTCACTACTTGGATTCATTGGATATAGATCCAGAAATTATTCAAAACAGTGTTGTTTTGGTAAAGGGTAATCAAGGGGCCTTTATGAATCGTATAGCTCATTATTTAAAACTAAAACACCATAGAACCAAAATAAATGTGGACTTGAGTGCGCTTAGAAAGAATATTCATTTATTAAAGGACCAACTGCCCGAAAACACAATGAGTCTTGTCATGGTTAAGGCGAATGCATATGGCACAGGAATTATTAAAACAGCATCTTTTGTTGAAGGCTTAGGTGTTGATTATCTTGGTGTTGCCTACACAGACGAAGGTGTTGCGCTTAGGAAAAGTGGTGTGGTTTGTCCAATCTTAGTTATGAGCCCAGGACCGGATGATTTTCAAGACTGTATTTCTTACGACCTTGAGCCTTCAATTTTTTCATTACAGTTACTTGATGATTTCATTAAAGTTTTAATTCTAAAAAATAGAGTTGGATTCCCCATTCACTTGAAAATTGATTCGGGAATGCATAGATTAGGAATCAGTCCTGAGGATATACCAAGCTTCATAGATATATTAAATTCTCAACCAGAGTTTTATTTAAAAGGGGTTTATTCACATTTTTCAGAATCTGACAATACGGAGGAGCGCTCTTTTACTAAATCACAGTTACAAGTTTTTGAAAGTTCTTGTGCAACAATAGCAAGTTATGTTCCCTATCCATTTATTAAGCATATTGCCAATTCAGCGGCAATTATTAATTACCCTGAGGCATGCTTGGATATGGTGAGGATGGGATTGGTAGTCTATGGGATAACTCCAAATATTGAGCTTAGTCAAAAGTTACAGCCTGTTATTGAATGGCGTAGTGAAGTGGTCCAAATTAAAACGTTAAAGCGTGGTGATTCCATCGGGTATAATCGATCTTTTATAGCCGATGCGACAATGGAAATAGCGGTAATTCCGGTGGGTTATGGTGATGGATATAGAAGGTCGCTCGGCGCCGGTAAGGGATATGTCTTTATCGAAGGGGTGAAATGCAAAACATTAGGAAATATTTGCATGGATATGCTTATGGTGGATATTACAGGGAAGGGTATTCTAGAAGGAACACCTGTTGAAATCATCGGAAAAAATCAAACTTTAGCGAACTTTGCAGCACAACTTGATACTATTCCATATGAAGTTTTAACCTCATTATCTTCGAGGGTACACAGAAATTATATCGTACATTAGCCCAAAAAATATTCTTATGAGATTCAGTTTGATTTTTTCAATTTTCACCCTTATCACCTGCTTATCTTTGGCAGTTCATGCCCAGAATACTGCAATTGATACCGCCTATCGCTTAATAGAAAAAAATGATGGTATAAAATATATTGCGAAAATATTAAGTGATGATGCCAGGGAGTTATTAATTGAAACAGAAACCATTGGTAAAATCTATATTTACAAGTCAGAGATTAAACGAATATCTGTCATTAATCCTGAAGCTAAAATTGTGAATGGTGAATTGTTTGAAGAAAGTCCTTTTTCCACGCGTTATGCTTTTACGAACAATGCCCTCCCAATAAAAAAGGGCAGTCATTATGCAATGACCAATTGGTATGGACCAGAGGTTCATTTTGCGCTAACAGATCGATTAAATATTGGAGTGATGACGACCTGGATTGGCAGTCCATTTGTACTTGTTGGAAAATACAGTTTCCCGACATCAAACCCTAAAGTGAATTTTTCCTTAGGTAGTATGTTTGGGACTAGTAGTTATATAAACACCTTTAGAGGTTTTGGCGGTCTGCATTGGGCTACGTTTACATATGGTGATAGAAGCAATAATATAAGTATTTCAGCAGGCTACGGATACATGACTCCGGGCAATTTAAATAACAACTATGTTGAAGGAGTTTATGTGGGGGATTCAATTGTTTATGAAAACATTGATGGTTCTATTTTTGTTGATTATCAGTACCCGACAATTCCTCGAAATACGGAATCAAAAATGTATCAGTCGCCCATATTCTCAGTAGCAGGAATATATCAAATAACAGCAAGAACCAGTATTTTCTTTGATTCAATGTTTGGCTATGTATCGCGCGCTATTGGAAATAATTTTCCGAGCTATACGGGAGGAAATAATACACCAGTCATTGCAACAGTTTTGCCGGTTTCGGCAACAAATACAAATACAAACGCCCTGTATTTTATGCCAGGTTTGCGATTTCAAAGAAAAGAAAACAATGCATTTCAAATTGCATTGGCTGGCGTCAGTGTCTGGGATGAGTCAGAAAACTACACCTTTCCGCTCCCTATGATATCTTGGTTTTTTAAAATTTAATAAATAACTTTTCTTAACTTAAAATGTTAGTTACCTAAATACCCGATTATGAATAAAAGAGTAGAAGCAGCGTTAAACGATCAGATAAAAAAAGAGGCATCCTCCTCACAGTATTATCTTTCTATGGCCTCTTGGGCAGAGTCCAATGGCCTAAATGGAACAGCTAATTTTATGTATACGCATTCAGATGAAGAGCGCTTTCATATGTTAAAGCTCGTCAAGTTTGTGAACGAACGAGGTGGTAGAGCAGAGGTTCCTCAATTGGAAAAGCCCCCGCATGAATTTAAAAACCTAAAAATTGTTTTTGAATCTTTGCTTGAGCATGAAATTGGTGTGACTGCAAGCATTAATAATTTAGTCGATATTTGCCTACAAGAAAAAGATTACACGACGCATAATTTTGTGCAATGGTATGTTTCAGAACAGCTTGAAGAGGAGGCATTAGCGAGAACTATTCTAGATAAATTAAATTTAATTGGAACAGATTCAGGAGGGATGTATATGTTTGATAGAGATATGGAAAACTCTTTGATACAAGTCAATAATACCAACGAATCTCCTGGGCAATAGTTCAGTACCGAATGAAAAAACTGGTATTTCTCATTGCGTTAATTCCTTTTTTTACAGGAGCTCAATCCGTTTACCGCTTTAACAATTACACCATTAATAATGGTCTTTCTCAAAGCTCGGTGAACACAATAATTCAGGATGAAAATAGTAGTTTATGGATTGGTACACAGGATGGTCTGAACCGTTTTGATGGTTCGAAATTTGAGATTTTTAATTCAGACGAGCATGAAGGAATAGACAACCCTTACATTACAAGCTCAACTAAAACTCGTGACGGACGCTTATGTTTTGGAACGAGAAATGGCCTTACAATTTATGATTTAAATAAAGAGTCTTTTCAGACTTTTGCACCTAAAGGAAATCAAAACTTAGACATCTCATCTGTCTGTATAGGCAAAGGTGATGACATTTGGATTAGTACCATTAATCAAGGCATTTTTAAATTTAATCTTCGAGAAAAGAAATTTGAAAAACTCAATTGGGGGAATAGTGCAACAGATATCATTACTTTAAATTATTTTCAGGAAGACTTAATTATTCACACCGGAAGTCAGGAGCTTTATGTTCATGACCTCGATGCCAATAACTTAAAGCGCATAAGAACTGATGTGTTGGGTTTTGATGATTTCTCCATTTTGAATGTTTGTATTGCGTCTGATGAAAATGTATATATCGGTTCGAATTATGGGGTTTTTCAATTAGATATAAAATCAAAATGTTTACTTAGAAAGTTTCAAAATTATCCAGTTCTTGGAACGGCAAAAATAAAAGACATTTGTTTGTCACAAGGTCAATGGTTCTTTGCATCCTCAGGAAATGGGCTTTATACTATTGATGAAAATGGGGAGCTGATAAATAGCACGCAAGATATGTTTCAGAAGAGCGCGCTAATGTATAATGACTTAAACTTTCTATTTGAAGATAGGAATCAAAAATTATGGATTGGTAGTGAAAGAGGGATTTCTAGCTTTGACCCCAAATATTCTGGTTTTATTGGAGTGGGACCAGGTGCAAATCCTAATAAAAGTCTTCCCTCTCCTAATGTTTGGGCTTTTACAGAAGATGCAAGCACAAAATATTTATTTGTAGGTACGGACCTTGGAATTTCCAGACTAGACAGGTCTACCGGTCTTTTCAATCATTTTAACCGATGGAACAAAGAAGCAAAAGCTGGAGAAAAGGAAGGGCGCTTTAATGTTCTTTCTTCATATTGCATAGATTCTGTAACACTTCTTGTTGGTTTTGAGGATGGTCTCTTTCAGCTGGACATTAAAGACGATTCGCGTTTTAGCTATACGAGGTTGAATTATGTAAATCCTATTCTTTTAACAAAGTACAATAGGATATATGGCATTGAAAGTTTGAATCAGGATGAATATCTTTTAGCAACAAAAGGAGCTGTTTTTTTATATAATTTGAGAACAGGTGATTCGCAGCGATTTGAACACAATATTAATCGGCCAAATGAGTCTCTATCACCAGGAGTTTGTCGCGTTATCTATAAGGATCGAAAAAATCGTATTTGGTTCGCAACAAGTTCTGGGGGTATTAACCTACTCATTAAAACAGCATCGGGGAATTATACAATTGAGCCGCATCCCATTAATGCTGAGATTCAAAAATCTTGTAAAGATTATGCAACTGTATTGTGCGATGATGTGGAAGGCAATCTATATCTCGGAACTTATGGTTCGGGAATGTTATATGTAAATCTGCAAACAAGTGAGATTCAAAAGGTAAATAAAAAATCAGGGCTTCCAAACAATATTATTTATGGGATTTTGAATGATGGCAATAGAATTTGGGTAAGTACAAATAAAGGGATTGCCTCCTATAATCCTAAATCTAAAGAGATTAGTTCTTATTTAGAAGTACATGGGCTGGTTAGTAACGAGTTTAATTCTAATGCCTTCTTTAGCTCTTCGAATGGAGAGCTGTATTTTGGTTCCATATATGGTTATAATGTATTTAGGCCTGATGCCTTGAATATTGCAGATACAGATCAAGAGGTAATCATTACAAAGTTTAAATTAAATGGAGCCTGGTTGAAACCTGGTGATGAAGGTTCTCCACTAAAAATGCCTATCTCCAAGACCAATTCGATAGAGCTCCCTTATACAAATCGAAGCTTTACCATTCGTTTTCAAACGAGCGATTTGTCTAATCCGGAATTGACACAATTTAAATACGAACTTATAGGGTCAGGTTCAGGTGAGCGTTTTATTGAAAACAATCATGAAATAACCTTTAATTCACTATCTCCTGGACAATATACCTTAAAGATTTATGCAAAACTTGGAGAAGGTCAATGGAGCTCTCGTCCAAAAATTCTTGAAGTGTCTATTCTTCCGCCATATTGGGGAACCTGGTGGTTTTGGACGATTATGGCATTGATTGTTTCAATTTTTGTTTTTCTTTTCTTTAAACGTAGAATAGAATCCGAACGTAGAGAGCAGGTTAAACTTGAGATTAAAGTAACCGAAAGAACAAGGGAGATAAGTAATCAGAAAACGCGTATTGAAGAACAGAGCAAACAACTAGAATTAGAAAAGAACAATGTTGTTCGTCAGCAAGAATTATTACAGCAGGAAAAAGACAATGCTGAGCGTTGGCTTGCAAATGCGCTTCCCGAGGAGGTGGTTCGTGAATTGAAGGTAAAAGGAAAGGTAGATGCGAATGCCTTTGATCGTGTTTCGGTTATGTTTACGGATGTTGTCGGATTTACAAATATTTCTAAACGAATGAGACCTAGCAGACTTGTAAAGCGCTTAGATGTCTTATTTAGAAGATTTGATGAGATTATTCAAAATAATGATTTAGAAAAAATTAAAACGATTGGTGATGCATACATGTGTGCGGGGGGTATTCCAATTGAAAACTCAATCAATCCAATGAATGCTTGCATCGCCGCATTGCAGATTCAGGATTACATGTCCAAGCTAAAGTTTGATGCAATTGCAAATCACAGTGATTATTGGGAGCTCCGTTTAGGAATTCATACAGGGCCTCTAGTTGCAGGAATTATTGGAGACTTGAAGCTGGCATATGATATTTGGGGCCCCACAGTGAATCAAGCCCAACAAATGGAGAAATATGGTACGTCAGGAGAAGTTACTATTTCTGGAACTACGTTTACCTTTATAGAGCCTTATTTCGAGTGTGTTCATAAAGGGAAGGTCACTATTAAAGGTGGTTTAGAAGTCGATATGTATTCAGTTTTGAAGATTAAACCTGAATTGTCTGAAAAAGGAGAAGGATTATTACCAAATGAAAAGTTTAGTGAGATTGTACAACTCCATCATTTTAGCTCTATTAATTATTATAAAACAGAGCATTTTGTTTTGGATTTTTTAAAGAAAGGCTTGTCTGATAAATTACTTTATCACTCCGTTCATCACTCTATTGATGTTGTTCAAGCAGTTGAAAGCATTGCCTTATCTGAGGGCGTCACAGACGAGGGTTTATTTTTATTGAAAACAGCGGCCATTTTACATGATGCAGGTTTCGTTAAGCAGTATGAAAACAATGAAAGTATTGGTGCAGAGATGGCTGCAGAATGGCTGCCAAATTACGGCTATACAGAACAGCATATTAAAACTATTGTTGAGTTGATTCATGTGACAGAAATCCCTCATCGACCAATAAATAAATTGCAGGAGATTATATGCGATGCCGATTTGGATTATTTGGGAAGAGATGACTTTGAGGAAATTTCTAACCGTTTAAGATTAGAGCTGCGCGGAATGAAAAAAATTGAAAGTGATCGTGAATGGGATAAAATTCAAGTGTCATTTTTAAAGAAACACAAGTATTTCACAAAAACATCTATAAAGTCAAGACGAAAAAAGAAAAAAGAGAACCTGAAGGTGGTTCAAAAACGCCTTGAGAAGAATGAATATGTTGATTAAACCAGCTCTTCACACAACTCAATAAGCATCCCATTTGTCGATTTTGGGTGTAAGAATGCTATTTTTTTATTATCCGCACCATTTTTAGGTTGTTCATGTATTAATACGAATCCTTCTTTTTTGAGACGTGCAATTTCAAATTCAATATCATCCACATCGAGTGCTAAATGATGGAAGCCTTCTCTATTTTTATTTAGGAACTTGGCGATAGAGGAAGATGGGTCTGTCGCTTCTAAAAGCTCGATTTTTGATTCACCAAGTGTAATAAATGCAGTTTTAACAGCCTCAGAGGTCACAACCTCTGTTTTGTACATTTTTTGATTTAAAAGCTTTTCAAATATTACCAATGACTTTTCAATGGATTCAACTGCAATACCCAAATGCTCTATTTTTTTAATCATTCTCCCGCTTTTAAGAATTTCTCAGTTTTATTATCGTAATTCATATAATAGATACCATTAACAATGTTTCGGCAATCTACTTTATCCGAAAACCCTACTTTCAAGATATTACCAAATGCATCCCACACCTCATATCTTGTTTTTTGTCTTGTTCCATTTGAGTAGAAAAAGATATCATCTCTCACGCTTGTCGGAGACATACTGAATTCCGAGATTTTCGATTCTTGCGTAACTTCTTTTGAGATTCTTTTTTCCCCAGAGTTGTCTTTTTGGCTTACTCTGAATTTATTTAAACCAGAATGAAGCGGAACTTTGAAAAAATATTTATTTAAAGATTCCCCTCCTTTTCCTCTAACCTGACCGACACTTACCCAATTGTTCCACTTGTATTGCTCAACATCATAATCTAGTATCCCTGTTTCTTTGGTTGTTGACCATTCCAATATTGCGCCATCTCTCATACTTATTTCATTAATCTCAAAAGTGCTTGCCGGAAGAAGTATTTGTGGGTTTAAAAAACGAGGCTTACAACCTTCAAAATGTTCTATAACTACAAAAACATCGTCTCCAACATCGAGATTGAAAAGACTGAAGTCAACCTCAAAATTAGGGGATTGAATGGATGCAGGAAGCACATCTCCATTAACCGTAACCTTTATTATGCAATATCCAAAACCGTCAATTTGTTTTGGGTTTTTAATAAACAATTTATCACCTTGGTATTGCCCTTCAGTCGAAAGTAGTTTATACTGACCTAAAAGACAAAATGGAAGAATAAAAAGAAGAAAACTGAAATACTTCATACTGGTCAATCAATCAAACAATATTAATGCCAATAAACTTAAAAAGCAAGACAAGTACAAATGGACATTAAAATGTATTTTTGTAATATGAGTTTTGACATCATTAAATCGTTACATATCATTTTCGTGGTCTGTTGGTTTGCAGGGTTGTTTTACATGGTTCGTTTGTTTATCTATCACAAAGAGGCACAAATAGCATCCGAAGAGGAGAAATTAATTCTCTCGAAACAATTCACAATAATGGAAAACAAACTTTGGTGGATCATAACCACACCATCGATGTTTTTGACGTTACTTTTCGGTATATGGATGCTTGTTTTGAATCATGAGTACTATTTGTCCCAACCATGGATGCATTTAAAGCTTTTATTTGTTGCCTTATTAATAGTTTATCATTTTTTTACGCAAAAAATCATGTATCGAATTCAAGCAGAATCATTGTCCTGGACAAGCACACATCTCAGACTTTGGAATGAACTTGCAACCTTGTTTTTAGTGGCTATTGTATTCTTAGTTGTACTTAAAAGTACCTTGAATTGGGTGTATGGAACAGTTGGTTTCTTTGCCGTTGGAATTGGCCTGATGCTTGCTGTACGAATTTACAAGAGATTTCGGTCTTAATCATCCCTTCAAATCTTCACTTAATTGTATTGTTTCTTTTAAAAGTTTAGTTACCTTTGCACAAAATTTTTGAAAAGACATTTTTAACGTGAAAAAAGCACTAACCTATTTCATAATCGCATTGGTTTTTTCCATGACATCGTTTGTAACAACTGCAAATGAGCATGAAGCGAGTGGTCATGAAGAAAAAGAGTTCGATGTAAGCGAGATGATAATGCATCACGTAAAAGATGCCCATGAGTGGCATTTATGGGGCCCAGAGCACGGCGGTACATCTATTTATTTACCAGTTATTCTTAAGACTGAAGATGGTATTAAAACGTTCTCTTCTTCATACCTATATCACGGAGATTTAGTACACTCAGGTGAAAATCATTACTATAAAGGTGTTGGTCCAGCTGAAGGTTTTGGTATGTTTCATGAAAAAATTTATCAACTAGATGTGCATGGAGCACTTCATTTTGAGGATGGCCATGTCCACGGTAATGTTAAACCAATGGATTTTTCAATTACCAAAAATGTCACCTCATTATTTATTGGTTCTTTCCTTGTTTTTATAATCATGTTTTCATGTGCACGTTTTTACAAAAACAATGGGGCAGTGGCGCCACGTGGTATTGCGAAGTTTATGGAGCCTTTGATCTTATTTGTTCAAGACGACATAGCCAAAGCAA